>JAMFST010001180.1 GCA_026225435.1 Labilithrix luteola | reverse complement strand
GTGCGACTCCCCGCGAAACCCGAGCTCCGTGCCCAGCTTCTCGAGCAAGGCCACGTCCCCTGCCCGCTTCGCTCCGAACCTGAAGTCCGCGCCGACCACCACCTGTGCGGCGTCGAGCTCGCGCACCAGCAGCTCCTCGGCGAAGCGCTCCGGCGACCAGCTGGCCAGCTCGGCGTCGAAGCGGCACACGTGCAGCCGCGCCACCCCGTGCTGCTCCATCAAGCGCGCGCGCCCGGCCAGCCGCGAGAGCGCCGGCGGCGGCGTGCGCCCGAGCACCAGCGCCGGATGCGGCGAGAAGGTCAGCACCGCCGGCACCAGCCCGCGCGCGTGCGCCTCGTCCACCGCCTGCTTCAGCACCTCGGCGTGACCGCGGTGCACGCCGTCGAAGTTCCCCACCACCAGCGACGTCCTGGCGCCACCGGCAGTGGTGGCCGGAGCGGACGGCTCGAGGGGCAAGGTCTGGATGCGCGGGCTCATGGGTTCTGCAGGCACTCCGGGGGGATCGGCGCGGTCTGCGAGCAGAATTGTAGGCCGGACGCGCCGCTCGCAGCGGTGATCTCGACGACGGCGCGCATTCCCTGCGACAGAAGCACCCCGCGCCCGTTGGCCGAGCAGGTCGCCGGGTCGCCGCTGCCGGTGACCGTCCCCTCGGACACGGCGCAGCCGCCGGCCTCGTTGGGTGTGGTCCAGGTCTGCCCGCTCGGGGCGGCGACGTGGATCGCGTAGCGGCCGGGCGGCAGGCAGCCGCGCTTCACCTGGCGGACGAGCCCGTTGCTCCCGGCGATCACCGCGGCGTCATCGAAGAGCGGCACCTCGGCGCCCCCGGGATCGTCGGCCGGCGCCGCCGTGGTGTACGGCGTCACCAGCGTCCCGCCGCGCTCCACGTGGGCCGGATCGATGCAGATGACCGACGGGCGCATCATCGCCGTGAAGTGCGACACGCGGGTGGTCGAATCGGGCGCGGTCGGCAGCGGCCCCGAGACCGTGCTCGCCACCGAGTCGCCCGCCAGGGTGATCCCCTGCAGCAAGATCTCCGGCAGCGACGGGTCGGCCGACGCGCTCCCCTGCGCGAGGATCTCCTCGGGATCGCTCCCGTCCGCCGGATCGGCCAGCTTGGTCAGCGCCACCGCGGGCCACAGCGCGGGCAGCACGCCTTCGGGGATGAGCGCCCCCTGGCTGTACACGTCGAAGCCGTCGCCGGAGAGGTACGCCAGGTGGAACGGCTGCGACAGATCGCGCCCCGCGGTCGCCTCGGCGCTGGGCAGGCCGAAGTCGAGGCGCAGCTGGGGGAAGCTCGCCTGCAGCGCCACCGCGCCGCTCAAGCTGGTGGACGACGTCGGCGGCGCGAGCACGTGCACGTCCTGGGCGAAGCTGAGGATCGGCGTGGTCCCACCGCTGTCGGCTCCATCCGGATAAAAGTACGGCGGCGGCTCGTCGACGACCGAGGCGAGCGTGATGGGCACGTCGTCGCGCAGGAAGCCGCTGGCCGGGATGACCAGACCGCTGCCGTCCCCCGCGTCGACGCCGGAGGCGGCCGGTACGCCGATGTCGATGGGGAGGAAGGTCGGCACGTAGGTCGGGTTGCCGAGGTTGGCGGCCGCCGCCACCGTATCGATGTAGCCGCCGGTCACGTCGTTGCGCACCGGGCTCGCGCGGATGGAGAACTCCGGCAAGAAGGTGCCGCTGGTGTCGTAGAACGCCTCGGCGATGTACTCGCCCGCGGCGAGCGGCGAGACCGTGTAGGGCGCGGCCACCTGGCGAGTCACGGTGTCTCCGTGCTGCGACGGGCAGTACGTGGCGCCGGCCTGGCGCGGCTCGCTGGCGAAGAGCACGTCGCCGGGGACGGTGGCGAAGTTCACCGGGCTGCTGGCGATGCCGGCGGGCGGAGGCGGGTCGTTCCTGTCGAACAGGAGGATGATCGCCGCGCCGACGATGTGCCCGTGCGCCGAGCAGGGGGCCGGCCCGGTGTAGCCCACCGTCCCGCGCAGCACGCCGACCGGCGCGACCTCGCCGCTGTCGTCGACCCTCACGTCGCACGAGGGCATGCCCAGGCCGAGCGCCCCCAGCACCAGCACGAAGAAGAACGAGCGCGCCATCAGAACCGGTACCCGAAGGTGCCCATCACTCGCCGCCCGAGCACCTGCCCGAACGGGTGCTCGCGATGCTCGTCGCCGATGAGGTTGAAGCCCACCACGCCCACGTCGGCGCGGTCATGGAAGAAGCGGTACCCGACGCGCGCGTTGAGCAAGGTGTACGCGCCCTGGTGCAGCGCCTGCTCCTCGACTCGCTGGCTGGACACGTTCTCCACCTGCTCCCCCCACGTCTGCGGGCTGACGTAGTGGAAGTCGACCTCACCGTCGAAGCCCAGCTTGGTGCGCGCCTGCGCTCCGACGTTGAACTTGCTGGTGCTGGTGCGCGAGTCCTGCACGATGGTCGCCAACTGCCGCGCGCTGCAACCGCTGTCATCCTGGTGGACGGCGTTCAGGGTGTAGTTGGCGTAGAGGTCGACGCCTTCCACCGGGTTCTCGCGCACGCCGAGCTCCGCGCCGTACAGGTCGTACGTCTGGCACTGGTTGTCGAATCCGCCGTAGAAGAGCGGATAGGTGCCGGTCTGCGTGTCGTAAGGCGCGTTGGCCTCGGTCCCCAGCGTCACCGGCCGGTTGGCGGCGAGCTCGATGAGGTTCGAGACCTTGTCGTAGAAGAGCGAGGTGTCGAAGGTGAAGTGATCGCCGCCCTGGACGAGGTACCCGAGCTCGGTGGAGAAGTTCTTCTCCGCCTGCACGCGGAAGCTCGGATCGTCGGAGCGGATGCTCTGCGAGAGCAGCGAGGCACCCGCCGCCGGTAGCTGCAGCGGCAGCGAGAGGTACGACTCGAGGAAGGTCGGCGTGCGGAACGAGGTGCCGACGCTGGCGCGCAGGGTGCTCGTCTTGCTCGGGTGGTACAGCAGGGCGCCGCGGGGCGAGGAGACCAGCTCGGTCAGGTAGGGCACGTAGTCGAGCCGGTAGTCACCGACGACCGCCACTGCCGCGCCGAGCTTCAGCTCGTCGTGCACGAAGAGCGACTCGTGATTCTCGTTCCGCGTGCGATCGAGGTAGGTCCAGTCGACCTCCTCGTAGCGGTACTCGACGCCGATGCGCAGGTCGTCCTTCACGTGGCGCCCGAGATCGAACGTGCCTTTGTACTGCACCTCGCCGTCGATGACGTTCTCGTCGGCCGAGCCGGGGAGGAGCGACTGCCCGATGGGGGCGGCGTTGAGCCCGAAGGTCGCGCGCGTCCGGTTCCAGAAGACGCGCGCCTCGAAGTGATCCGAGTCGAGCGTGGCCATCAGGTGGGTGACCTGCGAGCTGTTGAAGACGATGTCGTTGAGCGGGCCGATGCCGAGGATCTCGTCGGTGCCGTTCACCAGGCCGCCGTCGACGCCGACGGTGACGCCCTTGCCCAGCGAGTCGGTGCCGCGGAAGCTGAGTCGCTCGGTGCGCGCGGAGCTCGATTGATCGGAGCTCGTCAGGTGGAGATCTTGCCGCCCGTCCGGCACCTCGCGGCTCCAGCGCGGGAGCGAGTCGTAGCCGGCCGAGGCGCGCCAGGCGAAGTCCCCTTGCCGCCCGGTCGCCCAGGTCGAGCCGTGCACGAGATCGTGATCACCGATGCCGCCTACGATGCCGCTCCCGCCTTCCCCCGGCGTCTTGGTGATGATGTTGATGACGCCGTTGAACGCGTCGGCGCCGTAGAGCGCGCTGCCCGGCCCGCGCACCACCTCGATGCGGTCGATGTCCTCGACGCCGACCGGGAGCAGCTGCCACAGCGTGGCACCGACGAAGTCGGTGAAGACGCTGCGCCCGTCGACGAGCACCAGCACGCGGCTCGAGAGCCGCTGGTTGAAGCCGCGGAGCGACACCTCGGTGTCCGCGCCGGTGACCTCCATCACGTCCACGCCGGCGAGGCGGCGCAGCAGCTCGGGGATCTTGGTGATGCCCGACAGGCGGATGTCCTGCTGGGTGACGATGGAGGTACTGCTGGCCGCATCGAGCGGGCTCTGCGCCCCCTTCGACGCGGTCACCACCGTCTCGGCGAACACGTCCTCGGTCTTCGCCGCCGGCTCGGTCGAGCGCCGCGCGCCCGGTGCCGGAGGCAGCGTACCCGCGGTCCCCGTGGCCGGTCCGGAGCTCGGCTGCGCGGGAGAGGTCGGGGCCTGAGGCGGCGTGGCGCCGCTTCCTGGGACGAGCGGCGGAGCGACGCCAGGTCCGAGCGGAGCCACCGGCGCGGGCGGCTGCCCGGGCAAACCGGCTGCCGCCGCCGCCTCCGCGCGCTCCCGTTCGAGCCGCGTCTGCAGCCGCGCGACCGTCGCCTTCACCGATTCGGCGTCCGGCGGGCTCGACTCGAGGTAGCGCTGGTAAAAGGTGAGCGCGTCGGGCACGTCGCCGCTCTCCGCGTAGGCCCGGGCGATGTTGAACAGGACGTTGGGGTGCGGGAGGATCTGGTAGGCGCGTTGCAGCTCGCGGATCCCCTGGTCGTAGCGACCGTCAGCGATGGCGCTCATGCCGATCTTGAAGTGACCGCGCGCCTCGCTGCGGGCATCGGCGCGCGCGACGCTGCCGATCATCGTGACGAGCGAGGCGGCCGCCATGCCCGCGGCGAGGACACCGAGCTTCTGGATCCGCGCGGCACGTGACATCGCGGCGCGCGACCTTAGCCTCAAACCTTCAGGCTGAAGGGCGAGAACCGTGTCTGGTGATCGAAGTAATCTTCCCCCTCGGCGCGCTTCAGGAACCCCACCACCAGGTACGTCAGCGGCGTGCCGGCGACTTCCCAGAGCACCTTGAAGACGTAGTTGGCGATCATCACCGCGATCAGCTGCCCGTTGGTCCAGATGCCGAAGAAGGCGAGCGGGTAGAACACGGCGGTGTCGACCGCCTGGCCGACGACCGTGGAGCCGATGAAGCGGGCCCACAGGTGCTTCCCCGCGCTCCACACCTTGAGCTTGGCGAGGGTGAAGGAGTTGGCGAACTCACCGCACCAGAAGCCGACGATCGAGGCCATGACGATGCGCCAGGTGCCGCCGAAGACGCGCTCGACCGCCGCCTGGGTGACCGCCTGCTCCGGATCGCCGACCAGGCCGGGGACGTGGATGACGACCAGGCTCATGATCGAGGCGAAGGTGAGCGCGGCGAAGCCCGCCCAGATGACCCGGCGGGTGCGCGCGTAGCCGTACACCTCGGTGAGGACGTCACCGAAGATGTAGCTGATGGGAAAGAACAGATTCCCCGCGCCGAAGGTGATGCCGGCGACGTGACAGAGCTTCGCCGGCCCGATGAGGTTCGAGCAGAGGAGCACCGTCACGAACCCCGCCATCAGCAGGTCGAAGTAGCGATACGACGGCGCGGGGCGCGGAGACAGCTCGGGCGCAGACGAGAGCGCGTCCGCGGTCAGTACGGCAGCTCCTTGAACCCGGTGCTGCTGGGCGCCGGCTGCTTGGGCGTGGCCGGCTTCGGTGCGGCGGCCTGCGGAGCGGGCGCCACCGGCGGAGGCGGAGGCTGGACGACCGGCGGCGGTTGCGTGGCTGGCGCGCCGCCTTGAGCCTGGGCTGCCGCGGCAGCCACTGCAGGCTCGGGAGGCGCAGC
>JAMFST010001179.1 GCA_026225435.1 Labilithrix luteola | reverse complement strand
TGTGAGTGCGATGGTCTTCGCACCTGCGTCTCCGGGACGTGCAGCGGCACTGCGCGCTGAACCGCAGCCGTCACCGACGGCGGAGAGGGAGTGAACCGGCCGCTTGACAACTCGGCAGCACCCGCACGCTGGCACCAGTTTCTTCGCGACCATGTTCCGCGGCATTGCGGTTCAGGCGCGCGACGGAAAATCCAGAGACCATCTCTTGGGATTCGCGCGGGTCGCAATGAAGGTCCCGCCCTCCGCCGAGTTACCCAACCCATCCACGGGCCGGCGTAAGCGCGCTTCTGTCATTGTTGCACGACCCGCGCCTGGCAGTAAGGACACACGGCGTGCTCTTGCCCGTCGGCGAGAGGCACGGGGGCTCCACAGCGCGGCGCGCGGAGATCTCCGCCTTCCCGGTGAACGCGGGAGCGGGGAAAGTAGCACCATCGCGGGGGAGATGCCGTGTGGCGGACGGCGCCCAGGCGCTCGCTGCCCCAACGTCGGCCTCACGCCATTATCGCCCCGCCCCCCTGGCCGTCTTTAGCTTTCACGATGAAAAAGAGCTCTCGGCGGCGGACGCACGGCGCGGCGTCAGCAGCCGCCGTGGCGGTGGGGATCGCCCTCACCATGCTCACGGCGACGGTGCGCGCGGACGAGGCGACCGACGCCTACTGCGCCCGGGTGAGCTCGCGCGCCGAGTCCGACGCGGACCTCCTCCTCGCGCCGACCGTCACTGGCCAGGTCCTCCGCTACCCATCGGAGGACGTGGACAGCGTGTCCGGGGCCGCGGTGGGTCAAGGATGGCAGCCGCGCGTGAGTATGAGCTACGGCCTGGTCGACGCGTACAAGGGCGTCGGCATCCTCGCCGTGGGCAAGACGAGCTGCGTCGTCGAGCGGCACGCCGCGCAGCTGCGCGCCTTCGTCGACGCGCGGGCCGACATCGGGCGACCGGCGGCGCTGGTCACGGAGCTCGCGGTCCTTCGCGCCCGACGCCCGGAGATCGAGGCGCTGGCCTTGCGCTCGGAGGAGCGGGTGAAGCGCGGGATCGGCACGGTCATGGAGGTCCTCGAGATCCGCCGGCGACAGGTGGATCTCGATCGAACGGCCGTGCACCTCGAAGGGGAGCTGACGATGTTGAAGGCGCGACGAGTCCCCACGGTGTCGCCGTCGCGCGAGCAGCTGGCCCTGGCCCTGCGCGAGCTCGAGGCGAGCGCCCGGACGCAGGAGGACAGCATCTCCCACGTCCGCGACCTCGATCCCTGGCGACTCAACCTGACGGGTGGCGCCGTGACTCGCCCGGTCGTCGACTACTTCGCGGTGGTGGAGGTGTCCTACGCGCTCGGAGGAATCGGCCGCAGCGGAGCGGAGAGCCGCTATCGCGAGGCACGGGCCAGCGAGCGCAAGACGGAGCGGAGCGAGCTCCAGGTGCAGGTCGCGCTGGCGCTGCAGGAGATCGCGGAGAGCCAGCGCCAGGCCCGGCAAGAGATCGTCCTCCTCGATGCCCAGACGGCACGACTCGCGGCGCTGCAGGCGTCGCTTGCCGGCCCCGACGCCCCGGACACGGCGGAGATACGGGCGAGCAGCCTGCTCGACTCGATCGCGATCGACGCCGAGCGCGCCTACCTGAGCGCGCTCGTCGAACAGCGTCACGTGATGGAGGATCCTCATGCAACGAACTGAGAAGGCGACGTTGCCCGAGATACTGTCGCCGAGCGGGCATCCGCTGGCGTTTCCCCGGCCGCGTCCGAGCGTGAAGCTCGTCCCTCGCGGGGACGTCGTGAGCGAGACCGCTGGAGCCCTTCCGGCGAACGAGGCAAGCGATGCGGAGGGGACGGCACCCGGCTGGGCGGTGCGTGCCTTCTCGCTGGCCGCGCTGGCGGCCACGGTCGCCGCCGCGTTCTTTCTCGTCCGGGGGGGGTACTACGCTGCGGTCGACTCGTGGGTCGTGCCCGCCACGCTCACGCCCGAGAGCGACGCCATCGTCCAGCTGAACGTGCAGCTCAACGAGCAGCTCGTCGACCGCACCAGGCTGCGCGCCGAGTCGGAGCGCAACGACGCGGATCTCGCCAGCATCGGCGGGGCCATCGGGCGGCTCGAGGCGCTCCGGACCAACGGAGATGCCGCGCTCGGCTGGTCGGCGCGCGAAGCAAAGGAGCGAGCCACCTCGATGACCGAGAGCGTCGCCTCGCTGAAGGTCCAACGCAAGCTCCTGCGCGACGTGCTGGCGCGAGGCGAGTCCTTCGCCAAGGCGGCCGCCAAGAACGTCTCCGAGGGGCTGGCTCCGGCGCTGGATCGTGAGCGGGAGCTGCAAGCCGTCGCGCAGACGCGGCTCGCGCTGGCCGAGACGGAGCGCCAGGTGCAGACGTCCCGTCAGGAGCGCGACGCGCTGTTGCGCATGTCCGACGCTTTGCGCACCCGGCCGACGGACGCCGGGCCGCGGCTCCCCGAGATCGTCGACCGTCAGGAGCGCGACGTCCGCGTCGCCCTCGACGTGGAACGGCTCGAGGCGGAGGGGCGCGCGCTCGTCACCACTCGCGAGGCGAACAGGGACGCGCTCGCCAAGCGAGAGGACAGCATCGCCCAGCTGCGCCGCCGGCCCATCTTCCGTGCGCTCGAAGCGAGCGCCGACATCGCCTTCGTGCCCTACAGCCAGATCGGCGGCGTCGAGGCCGGCGCCGATCTGGTGACGTGCCGGGCGGTGCTCTTCGGCTGTCGCATCGTCGGTCGGGTCGCCGAGGTGCTGCCGGGAGAGGTGACCTCACCCGACCCCTGGACCGAGATGTCCCGCGGTCAGTACGTGCTGCTCGCGCTGACCGACCGCCAGGCTGCTCAGCAGCGAACCCTGCGCGTGCGGCGCCATGCGCCGGCGCGCTGATGGACGGTGCCATGGAGCGCATCGCTTTCCTCCTCCACGTCCGCGCCGCGCTGACGTTGCTCACGTCGCTGCAGACGCCGCTGCTCCTGGGCTTCTTGCTCTACCAGTCGGCCTATCCCTTCATCGTCCTCCAGGCGCTGGGCTCGCGAGCGCTCGGCCTCTCCGGGTCACCTCCGCTGACGCCGGCCAGCGCGCCCGCAGTGCTGCTCGTCTTGCCGACGCTCCTGCGCACCCGGGGAGAGCTCGCCGGGATGAAACGGGCCATCAGCAGCGTGGTGCAGAATGGCTACCCCGGCCAGCTCGTGATCGTCGCCGCCATCGACGCCGCTGCGCTCAGTGCGCAGGCCTACCGCGAGCTGCTCACCTGGATGGCCCTGGCGCCGCGACCGGCGAACGTCAGCATCTTCGCCACCTCCACGCCGCGACGGACAGGCAAGGCGGTCCTCATCGACCGCGCCGTGAGCTTCGTCCGCGCCAAGGTCGAGCGCGGCGAGCTCGGCGCATTCCCTCCCGTCTTCTTCAACATGGATGGCGACAGCTTCCTCGGGCCGGCGGCGCTCGAGCGGATGGTGCGGCGCCTGGTCCGTCCGCGCTGGTTCGGGCGTCTGACCACCCGGCCGACCATCGTGACCTCCAACGTGCAGATCGACCCGCGCGCCTACTGGCGGGGATGGCGCCCGTTCTTCACCTTGCGGGGCCAGATCGCCGTGTCCGTCGCCCGGGAGTACCTCACCTCGATCACCGTAGGAAAGTACAATGGCAGGATCCTCCCCGTCACCGAGGCCTCGGGAGCGCTCTACTGCACCTGGTCGGAGCTGCTCGAACGAGCTCCGCGCTGGGCGGCGTTCCTCCAGACGCTCACGGTCGGCGACTGGCTGCGCTGGTGGCTCGGCGTGGCACCACCTTCCTTCGATCGGTCGACGGTCACACCGAGGCCGGAGGCGATGACCGGACCGGGTGACGACACCTGGGTGACCTGGCTGGCGTGCTGCGCGCGCTACTCCAGGTCCGGCGCGCTCGTCCTCGAGCTTCCGCGGACGCCGGCCCACGCGTTCTTCCGCCTGCTGTTCACCTACGTGTGTCGCCCGGTGAGCTACGAGCCGCGAGCGCGCCTCCACACCAAGACTCCCATCACGGCCAGGGGGCTCTTCGCGCAGCGCGTGCGCTGGAACTCGTCGCGCTTGGCCGACCTGCAGCGCTGGGCGCCCGGCTTCGCTTTTCACTGGAGCCCGGCTGTCCCCGTCGTACTGTGGGCCTCGTTGAACCTGTACGTGCACGCCGCGATCACCTGGGCGCTGCTCGTCTGGCCGTTCACGCATGCGCGGAGCGGAGCGATCGCGTCCTTCGTGCTGGCGGCGGCGTTCACCCTGGTCGTACGAGGCGCGTGCACCCTCTTCGCCGCGGCGGTGGACGGACAGCTGCGGCAGGGGGCGCGCACGCTCCTCGCGCTGCCGCTGGCGCTGCCCTATCACCTCGCCTTCAACATGCTGCCGACCGTCGTCGGAATCACCGAGGACATCCTCCTCCTGGGCGTCAACACGCGCTTCTCTCCCGAGGAGACGTTGGTGGCGAGCGGGCTCTCACGGATCGCCCTCGCGTACCGGCTACGTCGCGCTCTCCGGCTCGCGTGGCGATCGGTCGTGCATGGCGATGTCCCCCTGGGCTGGTTCTGGCTCGGCTGGGGAGCGACCCCGTGGACCACCAACGGCTTTCATGGCTGGACCAACGGGACCGGCGTGACGCCAGGGGTCGCCGGACCCCCGGGCCCGCAGGCGAAGGTGACACCGCACCGCGATGCCGACCGCCCGCCGCCTCTTCGCCCGACGGATCTCGCGCCGCAGCTCTCCGCCCTTCCCGTGCTCGGGACGGTGGACGGATGAACGGCCGACCGCACGCGGCTCGGGCTCTGCTGCTCGGCGTAGCCACCGCCACGGTGGCGGTCGTGGCGGCGCTCGTGACCGGCGAGATCCAGCAGAGGAAGCATGCCTGGCCGGTCGCCAACGCCGAGGCAGCCGTCCCCCCACGTGCACCGCAGACCGCGGTCCCAGCGCGCGGTCTGTGGGTGTGGCACACCCGCTCTCTCCTCGCGGACCCGTCGCCGCTGCTCGACTTCTGCCGGCGCACCGGGACCAACGAGGTGTACCTCTCGGTCCCCCACGAGGTGCTCGTCGATCCGCGCCTGTCCTCCCTGGTGGCGCGACTCGCCTCGTCGGCGGTGCGGGTGGAGGCTCTGATCGGCGACGCCTCCTGGTACCGCAGCGAGCAGGCTGCGGCGATGGTGGCGCTCATCGACGACGTGCTCGCGTTCGATGCGCGCTCGGCGCACGGGTTCGCGGCGATCCACCTCGACGTCGAGCCGCACACGCTCCCGGAGAACCGCGACGCCGACGTGATGAGCTACCTCCCCGCCTACCTCGCGGCGATGCACCTGGCGCGAGAGACAGCGGCCCGCGGCCCCCTCACGATCGGCGCCGACATCCCGCGCAAGTTCCTCCAGGCGCCCACGGCGACGCGGCTCGCGCTCGAGCAGACCGTGCCGCGTCTCTTCGTCATGCTCTACCCGCTGCGCCACCACCTCGACCCCGGTGACATCCCGGCGAACGAGCTGGCCGCGGCGAGCAGCGCCAGTCTCCGTGCCGCGTACGACGACCTGGGCGCGTCGCCTCCGGCCTCGTCCTCGAGTGGACAGATGATCATCGGCATCGGCGGCTCCGACTACCGGGGACGCCTCGGGGAGATGCGCGCTGCCGTGGAGCGGGCGAACGCGAGCAACCCTCGCTACGGGGGCTGGGCGATCCACGACTTCACGGAGATGCGCGATGCCATCGAGTGACGGCGACGGAGTAGCTCTTGCTCGACAGCCGGCCGCCACGTCGGCGACGTCGCCCACGCCATTGGACCGCATGACCTGTGGCGCGCCGCTGCGGGACACGGTGATGTCGAAGACGGCGACACCAAGGGACGGCGCGTCGCCGCGGTGGGCCGCCTCCTCGACGGCCGCGAGGAGCGGACCGCCGCGGCTGGTCTACCCGGAGATCTGTCAGGTGATCTTCGAGCGGGTAGACGGTGTTCCTCGTGACGCTCCGAGCCGGCTTCACGGTCAGACCCAGCGGAATTGCCTTTATGCTCGGTGTCCCGACCGGAGCATTAGCGCGCTCAGAACGAGGGTGGCGGCGATCGCGGCCCATGCAAATACATCACCTATGCGTGTGTAGAGTGTGGGGCCAGGCCCCAGCGGGACATC
>JAMFST010001178.1 GCA_026225435.1 Labilithrix luteola | reverse complement strand
GGTAGAGCGGGGAGGGCCGAGCCCGCGGCGAGCGGCGGTGGTCGGCATGCTGTGCGCCGCGCTGTGCACCTTGCGGCAGAACTACATGCTCGCGGCCGGTCTGCTCATCGTCCTCGGCTACGGCGCGCACGTCTGGGCAGCCTGGGGCCGCGTCGCCTGGCGGAAGCTCCCCTGGAACAGGAGGCTCCCGGCGCTGCGCAACGCGTGGTTGCTCGATGTCGTCGTCGCCTTCGTCGCCTTCGGCCTCTTCCTCCTGCCGTGGATGGTGATGGCGCTGCGCTCGGTAGGGACCGCGCTCTACCCCTTGATGAAGGGCTACGCGCGCAAGGACTTCGGATACACCGGCGCCATCTCGCTGGCCGAGGAGGCGCGCTGGACGGTCGCCAACTTCTTCACCCTCAAGCCGATCCAGACGCTCGGTGTGCTCTTCCTGGCGGCGTTCGCGCTGCCGCCGTCGCGGAGGTCACGCCCGGTGCACGTGCTCCTGCTCGTCACGATGGGCACCTTCTTCGTGATGATGCACTTCTTCCGCGGCTTCAACGATGCGGACAGCATCGGTCGTTACTACTTCTTCGTGGTGGTGCCGCTGGCGCTGATGGTCACGGTGAAGGCGGTCGGCGGCGCGCAGCGTTCGAGCGCCGGCTTCGCCGCGGGGGCCCTCGCAGCCATTGCCGTGTCGGTGCAGTTGCTCAACGTGAAGGACGACCTGTCCGGGCGCATCCAGGGGCGCATCACCGCGCTCACCCGGCTGGCGCGCAGCGGGCCGGGCGTCGTCCCCACGACGCTCGACGCGCAGTACGCGCGGCTGCAAGGCGCGGTGCCCGCGGGCGAGAAGCTCCTCGTCATGCTCGATCACACGTACCTGCTCGACGGCGCGCGCAACCGCGTCTTCGACTACGACCACCCCGGGGTCATGGGGCCGCCGCCCGGCGTGCCGGTAGGCAAGGGGGCCGACGCCTGGGTCGCCTACATGAAGAAGCAGGGCATCCGCTACGTCGCCTTCCAGATCGGCGCCTCCTCACCGGAGTACAACCGCCCGCTCTGGGAGAAGCGCGCCGCCGAGAAGCTCGATGCGACCGGGCGCAACGGCTTCTACGCGAACCAGGCCCGCTTCGACCTCGACGCGCTCGACACGCTGAGCAAGCTCGCGAGCACGCAGCTGTCGCTCTTCAACGAGGGCGACCTCCACGTGATCGATCTGAACACCCCCGCGCCGCCCGGGTGAGCGACTCCCGCGGCGTCGCCGCCGTCACTTCTTCCGGCTGCGATGGCGCTCGGAGCGGGTGCGCTGGAAGTACTCGCGGTAGATCTCCTTGCCGATCATCCCGCACAGCTCGAGACCGGTGCCGAAGTTGGTCGCCTTGCGCACACCGCCGAGGCGCTGCGGCTCGTCCGAGGGGATCTCGCCGACCTTGTAGCCGAAGCGAGCGAACTGGATGGAGCCCTGGGTGGGGAAGCACAGGCCCGGGCTGTCCATCTCCAGCCGCTTGAAGACGTCCTTGCGGTAGGCGCGATAGCCCATCATCGCGTCGGCGTAGTTGGCGTGGAAGAGGACGTT
>JAMFST010001177.1 GCA_026225435.1 Labilithrix luteola | reverse complement strand
CGGCGGGGAGCGACGGCGGCGCTCTCGACGCGAGTCTCTCGGATGCGGGAGACGGCGGTCTCCTCGTCACTCCCGTCGGACCGCTGGTGCAGTGCTCATCGGGGTCGCTGGTCGGAAGCGGCGCGAGTGGTGACGCGGGGTCGGGCGGGGGGCTGCTCACGCCGTGAGAGCGGGGTCACCTGGCGGAAGCTCAGTCGATGGCAGCGTCGGCGGCTCCCGCGTCGTCGTTTCCGGCGTCGTCATCATCGTCGTCGCCGACGCCAGGCGACACGCAGCTGCCGACGTAGCAGCCGAAGGTCTCGGTCCCCGTCTTCTCCGGTGACGCGCTGCTTCCGCAGGCGATCACCGCGAGCGCGATGGCGGCGCCGACACCGGCGAGGATCTCGAGTCGCATCCGCTGAAGTGTAGGACCGTTTCCCTGGATCCTGTACGGACCTGCATGGGTACAAAAGTCCCCAGGTATGACATGTAAGTCATCCTGGATTGTTGGAGTTTTTGACGGCCGAGGTCGCTCGCCGACGTTGGCATCACCTTCGCTCTAGAGAGCCGCATGGCGTTCCGCTTCCCGCGCGCTCTTGCTCTCGCGACCGCTTGCCTCCTCCCCCTCGGTGCCGCCTGCCTCGCGGTGGGCTGCGGTTCTTCTGACTCCTCGAGCACGCCAGCCGCGGACACGGTGGTCCCCCTGATGGTGGACGGCCTGTACGTGAATCAGACGCCCGACGAGGGGCCCTATTCACAGATCAGCTTCACCGGGTACATCGGCCGCTACACCGCCGTCGTGAACCCCTGCGCCGATCCGACCGACGGGTCCTGTAACGAGTACGGCAGCTTCTCCGCCGACGCGGCCGGCAACCTCACGCTCCAGGACGATGCGGCCAACGCCGACGGCTCCGCGCACGTCACCACGCTCCCGTTCTCGGCGACCGAGAGCCTCAAGACCGGCACGCGCCCGGCGCCTGCCGAGCAGATCGATCCGACCAGCGGAGAGACCGGCGACATCACCATCACCATCGGCACCGGCGGCGGCTCCGACGCGGGCACCAGCTCCGGCGGCGGGACGCTCGTCAGCATCGGCGGCGACGGTGGCGGCGCGCTCGTCTTCAACGCGAGCCTCGGCGCCATCGTCCAGCTCATCACCCAGCTGGCCCTCGGCACCAGCAACTTCACGCTGGTCAACGACAACAACGGCCAGGCCGTGAGCGCGAGCAACCCGCCCGCGGCCGCCCCGGTGGGGACGACGTCGAGCAGCAACCCGACGGCGTCGACCATCGGTAGCGGCACGGGTAGCACCGGCAGCACGAGCAGCGGCAGCACGGCGACGACGTCGGACGCCGGTTCGACCGCCAACTCGCTCATTCACCCCGTCGTCGGCGGCAAGATCAACCCGAACCACCTGATGGATGACACGGACATGCTCGGCGGCACGTCGATCACCGTCGCGAAGGTGCAGGCGCTGCTCACCTCGCAGAACAGCTCGCTCGCCACCTTGAACCAGGGGGGAATGAGCGCCGCGCAGATCATCGTCTCGCAGTCGCAGGCGAACGGGATCTCCCCGCTGTACATCATCGCCCGCATCGAGACCGAGTCGGGCCTCATCCACAGCACCACCACCCGCAACATCACCTCGGCGACGGGCTGCGGCTGCCCCGACGGCTCGGCCTGCAACGTGATGGTGGCCGGCTTCTCCAGCCAGGTGGCCTGCGCGGCGAAGCTGATGGCCGGCTACACCAAGGCGCTGCAGGGGGGCGGCTCCACGGTCAGCGGCTGGAAGACCAACGTGGCCAAGAAGACGCTCGACCCGTGCACCGTCACCCCGGACGGGATCGCCAGCGCCGCCTCCTACACGTACACTCCGTGGGTCGGCTCCTACAGCAGCGGCACCTGCGGCTCGCTGGCCAACGGCGGCTCGACGCTCCTCGGCACGATGATCGTGCGCTACAAGGCCGCCCTCAACTGACCATCACCACCGGCGTGCCGTAGTGGGCGGCTTCGCGCAGGACGGTCGATAGCCCCTCCTCGCGCGAGGCGTGGAGGAGGGCGTCAGCCGCGGCGATCCAGGCGAGCGCCTCGGGGCGACCGCGGGTGCCGAGGAGATCGATCCGCAGGTTGGCGGACGCTGACGACAGGAGGCGGGCTTGCTCGCCCAGCTCATGGCGCTCGGGCCCGTCCCCCAGGACGACGACGCGAGTGGGCACGTCGACCGGCGCCGTGCGCGCAGCCCAGGCGAGACAGTCGGCGACCCCCTTGCCGGGGACGAGGCGCGCCGCCACCACGTAGAGCGCCTCCTCGGTGACGCTGGCGCGTAGCCTGCGCGCGGCCGGATCGACGTCGGGCAGCTCCACGGCAGGCGCCTGGACGACCGCCACGCGGGCGACGGCGCGCGCGGTGTCGGCGTCGAGCGCGGAGGTGAGCTCGGCGAGCAACGCCTCGGAGACGAAGCGCCAGCGCCCGACCCGACCGAGGACCGCGCGCACCAGCGCGTGACGCAGCGCCGGAAGCAGGCGGACCAGCAGGTGGACATCGCTCCCGTGGCTGACCCCCTCGACCGCGTCCGCCGGGAACGGATGCCCCGCGGTCACCGGCCACACGGACGGGAAGACCCAGTGCGCCACCAGCTCGTCGGCACCACTGGCCGCGATCGCCTGGCGCGCCCGGAGGAGCCAGGTGGGCAGCTCGAGCAAGCGGGTCGGACGCTCCGCGGCTCGCGTCATCACGCCGGGCCAGCCGAAGAGCGCGCCGCCGCCGATGCGCTCCACCCGCAGGTGCGGTCGCCCCCGGTCGTGCCGCGCCTCCGCCTCGCAGCCGCCTCCTCCCGGCGCGATCACAGTCACCACGGCGCCGCTGGCGGCGAGCGCCTCGGCTTCGGCGAGGATGAAGTGCCCGGACGGATCCCCCTCGTACGAGGGGAAGCTGGTGGTCACCATCGCCACGCGGCGCGTCACGCGATGCTGCTTTCTCGCGTCGCTCGGCGCCGGTCCGACAGTGGTATGAGCCTCTTCATGAGCAACGTCGTCAATTCGCCGGGACGCATCCTCTACCTGACCGAAGACCAGGAGCTCCTGGGGCGGCAGCTCGCCGGCGAGAAGCTCGAGTGGACAAATATCCAGGAGCAGCCGCTGGTGGGTAGCATCTCCACCGACGAGATCACGCCAGGATGGGTCTGCTACTACTACGACGAGACCCTCGCGCGATACTCGCTGGTCGGGCTGCGCGGCGGCGCCATCAAGAAGGACTCCATCAAGGATGGTGGCTTCGGCGTGATCGTCAGCGGCATCTCCAAGGGGTGCGGCAGCTCGCGCGAGACGGCCCCCTACAGCGAGCTGAAGGCGGGTATCCGCATCGTCATCGCCAAGAGCATCGAGAAGATCTACCAGCAGAATTCCCAGAACATCGGCCTGCTCACCAGCACCGACTTCTCGCTCATCCCGCGGCTCGAGCGCGGCGAGGAGATCCCCATGGAGGAGTTCACACGGGGGCTCGATCCGATCAGCGCGAGCATCGTCGAGCACGGCGGCCTCTTCGCCTACAACCGCGCGCGCCTCGCGGGCAAGACGGCCCCGCCGGCGGTCACCACGGCGCGGCGGCCGATGACCCTGTGCGAGAAGATCCTGGCGCACCACGCGGTGGTCGACGCCGGCCAGGGGCTGCTCGGCGCGTCCGCGGTCAAGCCGGGCGACGCCTTCTTCGCGCGCACCGACGTGCGCTTCTCCCACGAGTACGTCACGGCGATGGCCGAGTCGGTGTTCACCTCCGAGCTGGGGAAGGACGCCCAGGTCACCGATCCGGCGAGCATCTACGCCTTCCGTGACCACCTGACGTTCCTCACGAAGGTGATGAGCAAGGCGCACAAGGAGATGGGGCTCGCCGAGCAAGCCGAGGAGCTGGCGACGGTGCAGGACGCCTTCACCAAGCGGCAGCGGATCAAGCTGTACGGCGAGGTCCACCGCGACGGGAAGCTCGTCGGCTCGGAGGCCATCTGCCACAACAAGGTGATCGAGGAGATCGCCCTGCCCGGGCAGCTGGTCATCGGCACCGACTCGCACACCTGCATGGCCGGGGCGCTCGGCTGCTTCGCCTTCGGCGTCGGCTCCACCGACATGGCCAACGCCTGGCTCACCAAGGACGTGCGCGTCACCGTCCCGGAGAGCGCGCGCTTCGAGCTTACCGGCACGCTCCCGAGCGGCGTCTGCGCCAAGGACGTGATGCTCCACATCCTCAGCTTGCCGTTCTTCAAGACGGGGCAGGGGATCGGCAAGGTGATGGAGTTCTGCGGCGAGGGGGTGCGGGCGATGTCGCTCGACGAGCGCGCCACCTTGACCAACATGGCCGTCGAGGCGGGCGGCTTCACCGGCATCATCGAGGCCGACGAGACGGTGGTGACCTACCTGCACCAGCAGCGCGGCCTCGATCACGAGGCGATGCGCGCGCTGATCGTGAAGGCCGATCCGGATGCGACCTACTGCGCGACGTTCACCATCGACCTCGGCGCGATCCACCCGATGGTGGCGCTCCCCGGCGACCCGCGCAACGGCATGCCGCTCACCGAGCTCGAAGGGAAGAGCGGCCCGGTGAAGATCGACATCGCCTACGGCGGCTCGTGCACCGGCGGGAAGAAGGCGGACATGGACATGTACGCCGAGGTCCTCGGCGCCGCCGTCCGCAAGGGGCGCAAGGTGCCGGACGGGGTCCATCTGTACATCCAGTTCGGCTCGCAGGACATCCGCCGCTACGCCGAGGACCGCGGTTACCTCGAGGTGTTCGCCCAGGCCGGGGCCGAGCTGGTCGACCCGTCCTGCGGCGCCTGCATCAAGGCCGGGCCGGGCGTGTCCGACTCGCCGGACCAGGTCACGGTGAGCTCGCAGAACCGCAATTTCCCCGGCCGCAGCGGCCCGGGCAAGGTCTACCTGGCGAGCCCGCTCGTCGTCGCGGCCAGCGCGATCCTCGGGCGGATCGCCAGCCCCGCGGAGATCTGAGCACCGGCCGCTCTCCGGCGCCTTATGTTCCGTTCGTGGAAGATCCGAAGCGCATCCTCGATCTCGCCGGTGAGCTGAAGCAGCTGGCTCGCTCGGCGGCGACGGATGCGTCGGTCGACGATCTGGTGCGGCGGGGGCTGGACTGGCTGGCGCGGCTGGCCCCCTATGATCTGGCGACGTACTTCGTCCTCGACGGCAACCGGCTGGTGGCGCGCATTCGCCGCGGGGTGCTCGCCGACCGGGTGCCGGAGGAGTACTCGGTGCCGCTCGAGCGCTTCCCCACCATCCGCGCGGCGATGGACACGCGACGGGCGCGCGCCTTCACCGAGGACGAGCACGCCCACGGCGACGGCGACCCCTTCGACGGGGTGCTCGATCTGCCGCCCGGCCACTCCTGCATGGTGGTGCCGCTGTTCGCCGGCGATCGCACCGTCGGCGCGCTGACCCTCGATCGCACCCGCTGCGAGGTCTACCCGGCGGCGGTCGTCGATCTGGTGGAGACCTACGCGTGGATCCTGGCGCTCGCCATCTCCAGCGCGGAGCAGAAGGAGGCGCTGGCGCGGCTGCAAGCGGGCGACGAGGAGCGCGCGCGGCTCCTCGAGACGGAGCTCGCCGGCGACATCGACCGGGTGATGAGCTCGGCCAACCCGGCCTTTCGGGAGATGGCGCGGCGCGCGCGGCAGGTGGCGGAGACCGACACCGCGGTGCTCCTCCTGGGCGAGACCGGCACCGGCAAGGAGCGCCTGGCGCGCGCGATCCACGAGTGGAGCCCACGCTCGCAGCGCCCCTTCGTGAAGATCAACTGCGCCGCCTTGCCCGCCGCGCTGCTCGAGAGCGAGCTGTTCGGCCACATCAAGGGGGCCTTCACCGGCGCCACCCGCGATCGCCCGGGGCGCTTCGCCGTGGCCAACGGCGGCACCTTGCTCCTCGACGAGATCGGCGAGCTGCCGCTCGATCTGCAGGCCAAGCTGCTGCGCGTGCTGCAGGAGGGGACGTTCGAGCCGGTCGGCAGCGACACCACGGTCAAGGTCGACGTCCGCGTCCTGGCCGCCACCCACGTCGACCTCCTGCAGGCGAGCCGCGAGCGGCACTTTCGCGAGGACCTCTACTACCGCCTCAGCGTGTTCCCCCTGTCGGTGCCCCCCTTGCGCGACCGGCTCGAGGATCTCCCCGCCCTGTGCAGCTCGCTGCTGGCGGAGCAGGCGGGGCGCACCGGTCGTCGCGGGGTACGGGTGAGCAAGGAGGGGCTCCTCAAGCTGCGCGGCTACCCCTGGCCGGGGAACATCCGCGAGCTGGCCAACGTGCTGGAACGAGGGGTGATCCTCTCGCCCGGGGCGGTGCTCGGCCCCGAGGCGCTCGACTTGCCGCACCGTGACCACCGCGAGCACCGCGACCGGCGTGAGCTCGGCGCCGGCGCCGGAGACGAGGAGGAGGCGGATGCTGGCGCCTCCGGCGAGGTGCTCGCGCTCGACGAGGTGCAGCGTCGCTACATCCGCCGGACCCTGACGCGCACGGGCGGGCGGATCTACGGCAAGGACGGCGCCGCGGCGCTCCTGGGGATGAAACCTTCGACCCTCCAGAGCCGTATGAAGAAGCTCGAGGTCGACTCGTGACGCCCCGCCCCGACCGCCAGGGAATCGGCAACGGGCTCGTTCCGTATTACGGTAGGAGGCCAAGACCGTGAAGCTGCCCGCTCATCTTCTCCGGACGAAGGTCGCGCAGTCCGCCGCGGAGTTCGCTGGCACGTTCAACATAGCCTTCGGCAGGAACCGCCTCCCGCCGGCCGACTACCAGCCGGAGATGATGGCGCCCGAGGGGCAATCCACCGGCGGCGGGGTCGCGGCGATGCAGCACCTGCGCCTGGTGCCGCGCGCGGAAGGGGAAAGCGCCGGGCGCGCCAACCTGGTCATCGGCAGCGCCACGGCGGCCGAGCGCATCGCCGAGCTGCGCACCTTCGAGGCGCTCGACGAGGCGCACCGCAAGCACTTCGCCGGCGAGCCGGTCATGCTCGATCGCGCCAGCTACTCGCGCTTCCTCCTCAAGCTGCAGGGCTTCTTCGAGGCCCAGGGCTTCCTCGTCACGCTGGTCGAGCCGAGCGCCACGCAGGCGCCCGCGCCGGCGAGCCGCAACGCGCTGGTCACCGGCTTTCTCCTCGGCCTGGTGGTCGTCGCGCTGGCGCTCGGCGGGTTCTTCCTCTTCAAGCGCTGACCGCGCGCGTCCGTCTCGTCAGTCTTTTCGCGGCGTCAGGCCCGGCAGCTCGTTGCGGGCACGCAGCCGCTCGCGCAGCCTCTCGGTCGTCCGCCGCAGGTGGGCGTTCTCCTTCGACAGGATCGTCGCCAGCGAGAACATCCGCAGTCGCCTGAGATTGTCCGTCTCCGCCCGCGCCGCCGTCTCGGCGCGCGTGGCCAGCTGACGCTGTGTCTCGGCGCTCGGCATCGCCGCCGCCGGCCGGTGCTGCTGGCCGCACCGCCAGAGCGCGATCCCGAGGCCGCCGTCGTGGTTCTCGAGCGTCGCCCGCATCCGCTTCTCGAAGTCCGCGAGCGACAGGTCGCGCACCTCCGCCATGCTCCCCGGGCAGCGGGGATCCTCGTCCTTCGTCAGGTCGCGCAGGAGGTAGCTGCTGCCGTCCCGGTACGAGGCGTAGTGCTTCATCAGCTCGTGGAACTCGTTGAGGTACAGGCTCTGGCCGTGCGTATCGAGGACGTCGGGGAGCCCCTCGTTCATCAGGTAGTCCTCCTGACCTTGCCGCTTGAGCGAGTGCTCGGCGATGGCGTAATCGGCGAGCCCCGCCACATCCACGATGTCGTCGTGCGGGAGATAGAGCGAGCTGCCACCCACGTCGGGGATGGCGAAGCGCCCCTGCTCGAGGCCCAGCACCTGCCGCAGCTGCTCGAGGCTCTCACCCTCGTGCAGGCGGACCGCGTCGGCCGGCAAGCCGATGTTCGGCTGGATGAGCGCGAAGCGCGGCTTGCTGTCGCGGTACACGCAGGTGAAGGCGACCGCCACCACCACCGCGGCGGTCAGGCTGCGCAGGACACCGCCGTCTTGCCGGCACGAGCCCACGCCGGCGGCGAAGATCATCGCGAGGACGCCGCAGTAGGGCGCGCAGAAGCGGCACTCGTTCATCCAGTCCCCCTTCGACAGGACGATGAAGAAGAGGCCGCCCGCGACGATGAGGAGCAGCAGCGCGAGCGCCCGACGTTCGTGGACCGAACCGAACGTGGAGACGAGCAGGCCACCGGCGGCGATCACCGCGAGCGTCACCGGGTAGGCCTGGCAGAAATCGCGCAGGTAGTCGGCCGCGTGGTAGTCCCACCAGCGCTTGGCGAAGTACGTGTTGGGGACCAGCCGGGCGAAGTACCACCAGCGGAAGAGGAGGTAGCCGCCGCAGAGAGCGAGCATCCAGCCGAGGATGAAGAGCTCCTGCTTCCCCGGCCGCTGGCGCCGCGCCACCCGGCACGTGACCCAGTAGAAGAGCGCCGCGGCCATGGCCAGCGGCGCCTCCGGTCGCGTGAGGAAGAGCAGCGAGAGCACGAGCCCCGACCAGCTGCCCCGCCCGGTCCGCTCCTCGCGAAGGACGACCACCACGCTCGCCGTCAGGAGGAAGGCGAAGAGCGTCGTCTCCATTCCCGAGGTGGCCCAGTAGGGAAGGATCGGGAAGCAGGAGAGGAGGACCGGCGCCACCGCGTCCTCGAGACGGAGGTGACGGCCGCGCAGCGCTGGGCCGAACAGACTGCTGGTGAGGATGGTGAGCACGCCGCAGCTCGTCGACAGGCGCTGCGCCCAGCGGATGGGGTCGAGGTGAAAGGGGAAGGCCCAACCGACCAGCGCCATCCACAGCGGATCGGAGAACCCCTCGACCCGCGCCCCCGCGAAGGTGAGGCGCAGGCCACCGCCCCCGAACAAGGTGCGGGCGTAGGCGATGGTGATCGCCGCGTCGTCGACGACGGGCTGCTTGAGCCACCGGCACTCGGCCACGAAGCCCACCGCGCACGCGAGGACCAGCAAGACGGTGACCGCGCGCTCGATCCAGCGGAGCTTCACCGCGGCTGCTCTATCACGAACGAAACTGACGTTGACTACATCAGCTCGACGCCGTCGGCGACGAGCTCCAGCTTCGACAGCGGGTGGCCGAGCTGAGCCTCCGCCTCGGCGCGGCAGGAGCCGGGCTTGTCGCCGTTCCCCTCGTCGGAGCAGGAGGCGCCGCTCGACTCGCCCGGGTTCGCCGCTTCGAGCGTGGCGAGGACGCGCGCCTTGTGACCGGCGGCGGTCTTGGGGACGAAGAAGTGGTGCCCCGCCATCTTCACGTGGGCCTGCCCGCTGTCGCCGGGCGCGTCGCCGTCCCCGCGCAGCTCCATCCAGCAACCCATGTGCTGGCAGACAGCGGTGACCGTCCCCTCGGTGGCGAACGACTTCCCCGCCCACGCTCCGGGGTTCTTCGCCAGGTCGGTCAGCGCCACGGTGGGGGCGCTCGTCTCGATCGGCGCACCGAGGTGGAGCGCGCTCGCCGGAGCCGCAGCCGGCGTCGCCGCCGGAGCAGGAGCCGTCGCCTCGACGGGAGCGTCACGACAACCGCTCGCGAGCAAACCCACGACCAGGATCACGACCAGCGACGCTCGCGACATGCCTCCTGGCGTAGCACGAGAGGACAAAACGACGAAGGCGCGCCGGAACCGAAGCTCCGCGCGCGCCTGCGCCGTCAGTCAGCTTGGATGTTCAACGCGCCGCGAAGAACTTCTCCAGGTCGTCGGAGCCGCCGATGTACTTCCCGTCGATGAAGACCTGCGGGGTGGTCGACTTGCCGCTGACCGCGCGCAGCTTGCGGTTGGACGAGGGGACCTCCTCGTACTTCATCCCCTTCGAGTCGAGGAGCTTGCGCGCCTTCTCGCAGAAGCCGCAACCCGGCTTGGTGAACATGAGGACGTCCGACGGCGTCTTGCCGTGCGGGTCGAGGTACTTGAGCATCGTGTCGGCGTCGGAGACCTCGAATGGGTCACCTTCCTTCTCCGGCTCGATGAACATCTTCTTGATGGTCCCGTCCTCGACGTACATCGAGTAGCGCCACGAGCGCTTGCCGAAGCCGAGGTTCTGCTTGTCGACCAGGAGCCCCATCTTCTCGGTGAACTCGCCGTTGCCGTCCGGCAGGAACTGCACGCTGGCCGCGTTCTGGTCCTTGGCCCACTCGTTCATGACGAAGGTGTCGTTGACCGAGACACAGGCGATGGTGTCGACCCCCTTGGCCTTGAGCGCCTGGGAGAGCTCCTCGAAGCGCGGCACGTGGCTCGACGAGCAGGTGGGTGTGAAGGCGCCGGGGAGGGAGAAGACGACGACCTTCTTGCCGGCGAAGATCTCCTTGGTGGTCACGTCCTTCCACTCGTTGCCCTGGCGGGTGCGGAAGGTGACCTCGGGGACGCGCTGACCTTCTCGATTCTCGAACGACATGAGAAAACCTCGTAAAAATGTACGAATGTGAATTGCAGCTTGATGAGACCAGAAAACGAACTGCTCAGGCTTCCGCGACGACCTCGTCGTGGACGCCGTGCGGAGCGACCGATGTCACCGCGAGCTTCGCGGCGACATCCCGCAGGGCGGTGCGGAGGCCCTCCTCGACGACCGGGTGGTAAAACGGCATCTCCAGCATCTGCTCGATGGTGAGGCGCGCCTGGTGCGACCAGGCCAGCAGGTGGGCCATGTGCTCGCCGCGCGGCGCGGCCATCTCGGCGCCGAGGAAGCGGCCGGTGCCCTTCTCGGCGTAGACGCGGAGCAGGCCGCGGTTCTGTAGCATGACGCGGCTGCGCCCCTGGTCGGCGAAGTCGACCTCGCCGATGACCACGTCCGAGCGGTGCGAGATCTCGGCGTAGGTGCGGCCGCAGGCGGCGAGGTTGGGATCGGTGAAGACGATGGCCAGCTTGGAGCGGCGGTGGCCGGGGGCGACCTTTCCGTCGGTGGCGAAGGTGGCCGCGTTGGCGCCGGCGATCTTCCCCTCGTCGGCCGCCTCGTGGAGGAGCGGCACGTCGCTCGAGGCGTCCCCGCCGATGAAGATCGAGCTGTCTCCGCACTGCAGAGTGCGCCGATCGAAGACCGGCACGCCGCGCTCGTCGATCTTGATGCCGGTGGTCTCGAGCCCGAGGTTCGACAGGTTCGCCTTGCGACCGGCGGCGGCGAGCACGCAGTGGAACGACTCGGTGAGCGTCTTGCCGTTCTCGACGAAGGTGATCTCCACCACGTCGCCGACCCGCTCGACCTTCTTCACGTCGGCGTCGGGGTTGATGGGCAGCTCGGCGGCGAAGATCTCGAGCGCGCGCTTGCGGACCGCCGGATCGCTGATCCCGCCGAGCGAGCCGCCGCGGCCGAACATGCGGACGCGGGCGCCGAGGCGGTGCATCGCCTGGCCGAGCTCGAGGCCGATGACGCCGGTGCCGAAGACGGCGATCGACTCGGGGACCTCCTCCCAGTCGAACACGTGGTCGTTGACGACCAGGCGATCACCGAGGTCCTTGAGGATGGGCGGCACCACCGGGCTCGAGCCGGTCGCGAGCACCACCGTCTTGGCGTGCACCGTGGTGTCGACGTCCTTGCCGCCGGGGATCGCCTTCACGTTCAAGCGGTCGGGGCCATCGAAGGTGGCGCGGCCGACCAGCTTGGCGTCCTCGGGCAGCTTCTCCACGCCGTCGACGACCATCCCGACGAAGCGGTCGCGTTCGCGGCGCACGCGGGCCATCACTTCCTTCTTGTCGATGCTGATCGTGGCAGTCACACCGAACGGGGCAGCGTGCTGCGCGTGGTAGACCGTCTCGGCCGCTGCGATGAGCAGCTTGCTCGGCATGCAGCCGACGCGAGCGCAGGTGGTGCCGTAGGGGCCCGCCTCGATCAAAACAGCCTTCTTTCCCTCGGCCACCGCAGCGCGGTAGGCGGCGAGCCCGGCCGTCCCCGCGCCGATGATCGCAACGTCCACATGCAGCTCGTTCATCGTCATGGTGCATCAAGGTATGGCAATCGCAGTGCCAGTCGGCAAGACCCCGAAATATCGGGATACGGCGTCTCCGCCCCTTCCTCTGTACCGACATTGCGGTGAATGAGTACCGATATATCGGTGAAGAGACGAGTCCTGGACGGCCTCGCCAGGCTGCGCTACCAGGCGGAGCTTCCCCCCATGAATGCCGCTGTGACCATCGAGCCCAATACCTACGTCACGCTGGACTACGTCCTCCACGATGAAGCCGGGGGTGTCCTCGACGACAGCGGCGCCGAGGACGGCGAGCCCATCGAGTACGTCCACGGCTACGGCATGCTCGTTCCGGGCCTGGAGTCGCGCCTGGTCGGCCTCAAGGTCGGCGACGCGAAGAAGATCGTCGTCCCGGCCGAGGAGGCCTTCGGCGAGCGCGATCCCGAGCTGGTGCTCGACGTGGAGCGCAGCGAGTTCCCCGAGCCGGATCAGATCGAGATCGGCGACGAGTTCGTGGCCGAGTCGCCCGACGGGGACGAGGCGGTGATGCGCGTCGTCGAGATCAAGGGGGATTCCGTCGTCTGCGACGCCAACCACCCGCTCGCCGGCATCACGCTGCACTACGACATCAAGGTGCGCGAGGTTCGCCCGGCCACCGACGACGAGATCCAGGCCGCGGCCGAGGATCTCGAGGATGCCGAAGGGCACCAGCACGACGAAAACTGCGGCCATGACCATGGCCATTCGCACGGAGACGGACTCGTCTCCCTCGGCAAATCGAAGAAGGAAGGCTGATCATGACCGACACGACGACGACCAAGCTGAACCCCTGGGATCTCGACATCCGCGTGCGTGAGCGCAACCTGCGCAACGGCACCCTCACGGAGAAGGACGTCGCCAAGATCCACGAGGCGCTCCCGGATCTCGAAGACCAGGTCGACACGGTGACGCTGCCGCAGCCGGCCCTGGGAGGTCGCGAGGGATCGTGAGCGACAATGCGCAGTCCAACGAACCGGGCGTCGACTTCTCGACCTTCGTGCTGTCGCTGTCGCACTCCGCGCTCGTCCAGCTCGGAGATGCACCGCACCCCGACACGCAGAAGATCGAGCCGGATCTCGAGGCCGCGCGCCACACCATCGATCTTCTCACCATGATGGAAGAGAAGACGAAGGGGAACCTCACGGGCGAGGAGGAGCGGCTCCTGGCCCAGCTCCTCTACGATCTGCGCATGCGCTGCGTGACCAAGGAAAAGGGAAAGTAGAAGGCGATGGGCCTGGAGCGGTCGACGAAGGTGCTGCTGGCGCTGCTCGCGCTGACGGTGACGAACGGCGGCTGCGATCGGCTCAAGGGGAAGGGGACCGGCGACCCGGACACCACGGGCGACAACTCGCCGCCGCCGGCCACGACCGCGCCGCTGCCTCCGGGCGCGACGCCGGTCGCCGGTGACACCGCCACGCCTACCGAGAGCACCGCGACGCCTGGCCCGCTGAGCACCGCCCCGGCGTCGAAGGGCTCGGTGAACGGTCTCGCGCTGAGCAACCAGGACGCGCCGCTCAGCTTCGCGCCCATCGCCAAGCTGGCCGATCCGAGCGTGGTGACGATCAACACCATCGGCGAGGAAGAGGAGCCGAGCGGCATCCTCTCGCGCCGCGTGCGCCGTCGCGAGACCAAGGGGCTCGGCACCGGCTTCGTCATCGACAAGGACGGGATCATCGTCACGAACAACCACGTCGTCGCCGAGGACGACAAGCTCGCCGACGTGATCACCGTGAAGCTGTCCGACGAGCGCGAGCTGCCGGGGAAGCTGATCGGCCGTGACGCCCCGACGGACATCGCCGTCCTCCGCATCGACGCGAAGAACCTCACGCCGCTCAAGATGGGCGACTCCGACGGGCTCGAGGTGGGCGACTGGGTCGTCGCCATCGGCAACCCGTTCGGCCTGTCGCACACGGTCAGCGCGGGCATCGTCAGCGCCAAGGGGCGCTCGCGCGAGGACGTGCCGCTCGACCCCAGCGGCTATTACAATTTTCTCCAGACCGACGCGTCGATCAACCCGGGCAACTCCGGCGGCCCGCTGCTGAACCTGCGCGGCGAGGTGGTCGGGGTGAATACCGCCATCCGCGGCGGCGGCGCGCAGGGGATCGGCTTTGCCATCCCGGTCAACATGGTGAAGCAGATCCTGCCGATGCTGCTGCGCGACGGGCACTTCACCCGCAGCGGCCTCGGGATCTCGGTCCACGAGGTGCGCGAGCTCGCGCCCGAGGACAAGCAGGTGCTCAACATCACGGTCGACAAGGGGATCCTCGTCGACGCGCTCGAGCCGGGCGGCGCCGCCGACCAGGCTGGGCTCGTCGCCGGCGACGTGATCATCGCCTTCGAAGGGACGCCGCTCGACCGCGCCTCGCAGCTGCAGTGGCTGGCGAGCACCGCCGGTGTGGGGCGAGCGGTGACCTTGCGGGTGTCCCGCGCCGGGAAGCTCTTCGACGTGAAGGCCACGCTCCAGCCGCTGAAATCCCCCGCGGCGCGTCAACGAAACGCACAGCCGCGCAATTTCCCCTGAGCTGATACCCTGGCCGTCGATGGCCCTGGCGGAACGAACCCCCGGTGGTGCGCAGACGCGGGAGCGCGATCCGCTCCCGCGCGCACCGGCGCCCCCCGGCGCGATGCCTCACGCTGGCGGCACGCAAACGCAGAGCGGCGTGAATACGCGCGCCGTGGACGCGTCGAATGCCAAACAGGCGCGAGTGCGGGAGGCAGAGGAAGATCGTGAGCTCATCGCGAAGGCGCAAGCAGGAGACACCGCGGCGTTCCGCCAGCTGGTGGAGCGGCATCAGCGCCGCGCCTTCGCGCTCGCGTTCTCGCTGGTGCGCGAGGAGAGCGACGCCCGCGAGCTCGTTCAGGAAGCCTTCCTCCGCGTCCACAAGGGGCTCGGCAACTTCCAGGGCACCTCGAGCTTCTTCACCTGGCTCTATCGCATCATCACCAATCTCAGCATCGATCTGCTGCGCAAGCCGGGGCGCCTCGTCGCCGAGCTGGACGAGCAGCGCACCGAGCAAGACGAGAGCTTCGACGCCCCGACGCTCGCGCGCCTCGAAGGGGCCGACCCGCTCGACGTCGTCCGCCGCCGGGAGATCGCCACGCGCGTGCAGAGCGCGCTCGACGCGCTGCCGCCGTACCACCGCGGGGTCATCATCCTGCGCGAGGTCGACGGGCTCAGTTACGAGGAGATGGCCCAGGTCATGGGCGTCTCCAAAGGCACCATCATGAGCCGCCTCTTCCACGCCCGGCAGAAGCTGCAGAAGGTGCTCGCCGACTGCTACCTGGAACAGATCGGCCACGCGCCGCCGAAGGACGGCGGCAAAGCGCGTGCGGACGCTCATGAGCGTCAGGACTCGGCCGCACCTTCGGACGACGAGGCAGACGACGACTTGCACGCGCACGACGAGCACGACGAGCCCACCTTCGAGAAGGAAATCGACGAATGAGCCTGGATCGCGAACAGCAGATGCTCGTGATGCAGCTCGCCGACGGGGAGCTGGACGGCGCCGAGCGTGAGCAGGCGATGAAGCTCGTCGAGTCGAAGCCGGAGGCGGCCGCGCTGCTCGCGGAGCTCGGCTTCGTCGGTGACTGGGCGCGCGAGAGCCAGCGCGACGGCAACAAGATCGCCGATCGCTTCGACATCGCGACGGACCTCGAGGCGCAGGTCTCCTCTCGCCAGCCGATGGTGATCGACGCCCCTCGCGACGTGATCCGCATCGAGCGGCACGATTCGCTGCCGCAGGTGACGAGCCTCGACGCGGAGCGCAAGCGCCGCGCGGCGCGGCGGACGCAGATCGGCGCGGTCGTGGGGGCGCTGGCGGTGGCGGCAGCGGCGCTCCTCGTCGTCCGTGCGCAAGATCACGCGGCGGTGTTCGACCAGCAGCAGCAGGCGATGGCGATGCAGCTGGACCTCGCCAAGGAGCGGGCCGGCGCGATGGGGGGCCTGGGCGCGATGATGACCGCGCCGACGGGCAGTGCGCTCGCGCTCGGGGCGCAGCCGGCTCCGGCCGGTTCGGCTGTTCCTGCCGGTCCGCATGGCGACGTGGAGGTCAACGGCGTCGACGCGCGCGAGCACGACGTGACGGTCTTCTATCCGCCCGCGGGCGATCCCAACTCCAGCGTGGTCGTCTGGATCGAAGAGCCGCCGCAATGACCGTCACGCGCGCGCCACGACTGGACACGGGACGGCGAAGAGGCTTGGCTTGATCACCATGAAGCAGCAGCGGCGCACGTTCCTGACGGTCGGTCTCGTGGCAGCAGCGGCGCTGGTCACCGCTCCGCGTCACGCCGCGGCACAAGCGCCGGCGGCGGGCATGCCGGTGGAGGTGATCGCCATGTACGGCACGCAGGCGCCCCATGCTTACATCGATCCGCAGCTGGCCTCGTTCACCGACCGGCTCACCAAGCCGCCGCTGAGCTCGTTCAACTCGTACGCCAAGCTCGAGGACATCCGCATCGCCGCCCCCTTCGGGCAGACGACCCAGCGGGCCTTGCCGGGCGGCGAGACGCTCGACCTGGTGGTGCGCCCGAAGCCGGACGCGCCCGGCCGGTTCACCCTCCACGCCGAGATTCACCAGGGGACGGGCGCGCCGAAGGTCGTCGACCTGACCGTCCCGGAGAAGAAGAGCGTCTTCATCGGCGGCCAGCACTACAAGGACGGCAACATGGTCCTCGCCTTCACGCTCAATCCGTAGGCGGCTCCGTCACGAATCGTCGCCGGTGATTCGGCCGTCCTGCGCGAGCGTGGTAACAATTCGCGGAAATGCCTGGGCTGCCGGATCCGAGATCCTCGCGTGGACCTTCGCGTGACCTCCCCGAGGTGCGCGTCCCTTCGGCCGAGGACGACCGGCCGGCCTGGGGCAAGGTCGCGGTGCTCGCGGTGGTGGGGTTCGCCGTCGGGATCGCCTGGCCGCGCTTCGCCGGCGTTCGCCTCGGGCCGAGCGCGCCGGCCGAGTCGATCCCCGCGGCGTCGCGGCCGAGCGGCTCCGGTGATCCGGCGAGCGGAGCGGCCCCCGCGAGCCTGACGGCTGCCGCCGACGATGCGGGCTCGGCCGGTGCGACCGGCGCGGCGACTGCTGCGGGTGGCGCGGCGGGACCACTGGTCACCGTGAACCGCGGCATGGTGCTGAGCTGCCGGACCGCCGGCGGCGATCTGCAGAAGGGGCAGAGCGCGTGCGGAGAGCTCGCCGGCCTCGACGCCCTGGTGACGCCGCGCCTGCGCAAGCTCGCGACCTGTCCGGCGGCCGCCGGGCAGAGCGGCAAGCTGTCGGTGGTGCTCGGCGTGGACTTCGCCGCCAACCGGATCACCGCGGGGATCGGCAAGTCGTCGACCGTGCCGGATCACGACGCGCTCGCGACCTGCCTGCACGCGCAGCTCGACGCGCTCACCGTCGGCGCGCTGCACCACGATCAGCCCAAGTACACCGTGCAGTACACGACCACGCTGGCTAGCAGCGGCGGCAGCGCCGGTACGACGGGCACCGTCTCGACCAACCCGGCGCCGACCGCAGCAGCGACGCCGGCAGCCCCGGCGGCTCCCGACCCCGGAGCTTCGACCGGCGACGAGCCCGCGGCGGCGATCGTCTGGGACGTGGCCATCGTGCGCGACACCCCGCGCACCGGAAGCGTGGTCGCGCGGCTCTCCCGCGGCACCAAGATCCACGTCGCCGCCGGCCAGGACGGCTGGTACCGCGTGAAATACGGCAGCGGCTTCTCCAGCGAAGGCTGGGTCTACCGCGGCGCCATCGGCAAGTAGAGAGCGCCATAAACCGCCGAGATGGCCGCAAATCGTCGGTCGGGATCGGTCACCGTACATAAGTACGGCTCCCTCGCCCTCCCTAGCTTTGCAGCCATCTCGGCGGTTTCTGTCGCCCTCTACGAAAACTCTCCATCAGTCTTCGTCGGGCGTGGTCTCGAACGGCACCGTCTTCGGGCGGCCGTCGGCGTCGACCGCGAGCAGGCGCTCGATGACCTTCTCGGCGCGGTCGAGGCGCGTCTGCGACAGGCGCGAGAGGCGAACGCCTTCCTCGAAGAGGCGGAGCGAGTCCTCCAGCGGGAGCTCGCCGCGCTCGAGCGTCGTGACGATCTCCGACAGACGCGCGACCGCCTCCTCGAAGGTGGGCTCGGCGGTCTTGTCGGCGGTCGGCTTGGCAGCAGGATCCAGGGTCGTCATTGCGCGGCGGCAGGCTCGTATGAGGGGACGCGGGGCGCAAGCCGAAGCTGCTTGGGCGCGGCGGACACCCCGAGCACGAGCGCGTCACCGTCCGCGTCGAAGGCGAGCGCGCGGACGCTCGCGGTGGTGACCAGGAGCGCCTGGTAGGGGACGTTGCCCGGGCGACGGTCGGAGTGCAGCCAGGCCACGTCGCGGGTGTCGTCGGCGAGACGGACGCCGCTCGCGAGGGCACGGCACTGCGGATCCGGGTCGAGGCGGGCGCTGGTGGCGAGGAGGTCGGCCGCCGCGGCGCTCGGCTCCTCCTGGGAGACCAGCCCGGCGATGGCCGCGCGCCGGATCTCCACGTCCGGCTCGTCCCGCGCCAGCTCGGCGAGGCGGCCGCTCCGGTCCGGCGCCGTCGAACGGGCGAAGCCCCGCACCGCTTCGCGGCGAACCAGCGGGTCGGACGCCTGGAGCAAGGCGAGGAGCGGCTCGTCGCTGATCGTCGCGCGCGAGGCGAGGACGCGGGCGGCCAGGGGGGCGTCGACCTCTCCTTCGCGCAGGCGGCGGCAGAGCTCGAGGGTGGCCACCTGCTCCGGCGCCTCGTTCTCCAGCTGGGCGTAGGCCAGCGCGCGCACCACTGGATCGGCGTCGGTGGCGGCGGCGTGGACGGTGAGCGCTCGATCGAAAGGGGAGACGGCCAGGACCGCGCGGCGCACCTCGGCCGCGTCGTCGGCCAGCGCGAGGTTCGGTTCGAGTCGCCCGAGGACCACGAGGTAGGCGCGAGCGACGGCGCGATCCTCGGCGGACCGTCCGGCGGCGAGCGCACTGGCGAGCTCGATGAAGCCGCGGGTCGTCCCTTCCGGGTCGTTGACATCCTCGCCGAGCGCGTGTCGCATCGTGGCGGCACGCAGGGCGAGCCGCGTGCCGTCCGGCGCGTTCTGCGCGGAGGCGCGGGCAAAGGCGAGCAACGCCGTCATCGCCTCCGGACGCGCCGAGCGGGCCAGCGCCTCGGCCGCGTCCACCGCCAGCGCCGGATCGGCGAGGAACGGGGCGATCGCCGCCACCGCCTCGGGCGCCAGGAACTCGCCGAGCGCGTCGACGCAGGCGCGGCGAAGGTCCACGTCGGAGGAAGCGGCCAGCCGCGCGGCGACCGCCTTCAGGAGGTCGAGCCTGGCGGCGCGATCCGTCGAAGCGTCTGCGGTACGGCGGCGGCCGACCGCGCGGGCCAGCTCGATCCCGTCCTTGACGGTGGCGTCGTCCTTCACCAGGTCGGCGCAGGCCGCGTCGGCGTCGGGGTCTCCGAAGGCAGCGAGCACGCGCGTCGCCGCCAGCCGCACCCGCGCCGACTCGTCGTGTCGCGCGGCGCGGGCGAGGGTGAGCGCGCGGGTATCGCCCAGGGTGGCCAGCGTCTCGAGCAGGTGAGCGCGCGCGCCTTCGCTGGGGCGGTGCTTATCCTCCGTAATCGGTGCCGGTGCGGTGAGCGGCTGCTTGGTGAGCGCGTCGAGCCCGCGCAGATCGCCGGTCGTCGCCGCCAGGGCGAGACGTGCCTCGTCCGCCACCATTCCGTCGTCGCGCGCTCGCTGCGCGGGGTACGCGCGAAGGGCCGCCGTCGCCGCTCGACCGGCCGGTCCGGCAGCCTCGCGTGCCGAATCGAGGAGCGCGTTCGCCTCGGCCTCGTGGCTGGTCGCCAGCGCCATCGCCGCGAGGCCGCGCGCCAGCTCGAACCGCTCGGCGTCGCTCCCGCCGATCGGCGAGCGGTCCTCGCGCCGCCCACCGCCTGCCGCGAGGGTCAGCACGGCGCCGAGAGCGTGGCGCGCGTCGGTGTCGTCGGTGTGCTCGGCCAGCGCGCGCACCAGGGCGACGGCGGCGCGGCTGTCGGTGCGCACGTGCGCCAGCGGATCGCGTTGCGGCGCGATCAACGCCAGCGCCTCGGGCGAGCCCAGGGCGCGCGCCCGCTCGATCGCCCTCTGCACCGCACCCGGCTCGTCCCGCGCGAGCAGCGATTCGATCCGGTCGAGACCGAAGCGCCCGCGCAGATCGATGGGGGTGTCCGGCGACGGCTCGCTCGCCTCCACGCCGCGAACGGGACGGTGCCGCTGCGCCAGCGCCGGTGCCGGGACCGCCACGAGGCAGGCCAGCCCGACGAGCACCGCGAGGCCAGCCGCCGTCCGCGCCCGTCTCACGGCGGGCTCTCGCCGTCGCTCTTGCCGTCGGCGTCCGGCGGTGGCGCGCTCCCGGGGGGCGCGGGGCAGCCGTTGGTCTTCGGGTCCGAGGTCTCCACGCCGGCGACGTTCGGGCAGGCGTCGAGCTTGTCGATGATCCCGTCGTCGTCGTTGTCGACGTCGGGGCAGCCGTCGCCGTCCTCGAAGCCGTCCTTGTCCTCGGCGTCTTCGGGGCACTGGTCGACGTCGTCGGGGATGCCGTCGCCGTCCTTGTCGTGCGGGCGCGGAGCCCACCCCAGCGAGAGGACGAAGCGCCCGGCCGGCACGCCCACTGCCTGGTCGAGCCCGACGTCGACGGCGGCGACCGTGTACCAGTCGTGCGCGTGCCCGAGGGCGATGCGGTCGGCGGCGCCGATCATCAGCGGCGTCAGGTCCGAGCTGCCCGGATCGCCCGT
>JAMFST010000139.1 GCA_026225435.1 Labilithrix luteola | reverse complement strand
GCTGTCGGCTACGCCGCCAGAGTTTGGGGCCCGGAGTCGCGGAGGCTGGGTCATCTTGCGACGCTACGGCCGGTCAGCTCCGACGGGGACCGCGCGGGGGCCCATCACGGCGCGGACCACGGTCCCCGCCACGATCCCCACCGCGACCACCCCCACCACCGCCGTCACGGCGCGGCGGTCCGCCACCGCTCTCGCGGGCGGCCAGCATCCGCTCCTTGGCGCGCTCGCCCTCCTCGCCTTCCGGCAGGGGGAGCAGCTCGCGGCGGGTCAGGCGGACCTTGCCGTCGCGCTCGACCGACAGGACCTTCACCTCGACGATGTCGCCTTCCTTCATCACGTCGGTGACCTTGTCGACGCGCGTATGCGCCATCTCGCTGATGTGCAGGAGACCGTCGGTCCCCGGCATCAGCTCGACGAAGGCGCCGAAGTCGGTGACGCGCTGGACCGGGCCCTTGTAGACGGCGCCGACCTCCGGCTCCGCGGTGAGGCCCTTGATGATGTCCTGCGCGCGCTTGACCGCCTCGGGATCGCTCGACGCGATGTTCACCGTGCCGTCGTCCTGCACGTCGATGGCGACGCCGGTCTGGTCGATGATCCCCTTGATCGTCTTGCCACCGGGGCCGATGACGAGGCGGATCTGGTCCGGCTTCACCTTCATCGTGGTGATGCGCGGCGCGTACTGCGACAGCTCGGCGCGCGTGTGCTGCAGCGTCTCGAGCATCTTGCCGAGGATGTGATTGCGCCCCTCGCGCGCCTGCTCGAGCGCCTCCGCCATGATCTCGCGGGAGAGCCCGGCGATCTTGATGTCCATCTGGATGGCGGTGATGCCCTTGGCGGTGCCGCAGACCTTGAAGTCCATGTCGCCCAGGTGGTCCTCGTCGCCGAGGATGTCGCTGAGGATGGCGAAGCGCTTGCCGTCGGAGATGAGCCCCATGGCGATGCCCGCGACCGGCGCCTTGATCGGCACGCCGGCGTCCATGAGCGACATCGACCCGCCGCAGACCGCGGCCATCGAGGACGAACCGTTGGACTCGAGGGTCTCGGACACGATGCGGATCGTGTAGGGGAACTTCGCCTGCTCCGGCATCATGCGGACGAGGGCGCGCTCGGCGAGAGCGCCGTGACCGACCTCACGACGACCGGGGCCGCGCATCGGCTTGGTCTCGCCGGTGCTGAAGGGGGGGAAGTTGTAGTGGAGGAGGAAGCGCTTCCAGCGCTCGCCCACCAGGCTGTCGATCTTCTGCTCGTCGGTCGACGTGCCGAGGGTCGCGGTCACCAGCGCCTGCGTCTCGCCGCGCTGGAACAGCGCCGAGCCGTGGACGCGCGGGAGGATGCCGACCTCGGTCATGATCGGGCGGATCGTCTTCATGTCGCGGCCGTCGATGCGCTTGCGCTCCGACATGACGTACTCGCGGACGACGTTGTACTTCCGCTCCTCGAACTCTTCCTTGATGAGCTTCTCGTTCGCGGCGAAGACCTCGGGGCCGAGCTCCGCCGAGAGCGTGGTGGTCATCGCCGTCTTGCCGGCCTTGTAGCCGTCGTAGCGGAGCTTCTTGTCCTTGATGAGCGACGACTCCATGATGCCCTTGTCGACGATCTGCGCGATGCGATCGGCGATGCCGGCGGGGAGCTTCTTCGCCTCGAAGGCGCGCTTCTCCTTGCCGACCGCGGCGCGCATGCGCTCGATCAGCTCGAGGATCGGCTGCGCTTCCTTGTGGGCGAACCAGAGCGCGTCGATGAGGTCCGACTCGTTGGCCTCGGCGGCGCCGCCCTCGACCATGGTGATCGCGTCCTTGGAGCAGGCGACGACCATGTCGATGTCGGCTTCGGCCGACTGCGCGAACGTCGGGAAGACGATGAACTCGCCGTTGACCCGCGCGACGCGCATGCCGGCGATGGGGCCGGCCCAGGGGATGTCCGAGATGTGCAGCGCGGCGCTGGCGCCGGTGAGGGCGAGGATGTCGGTCGGGTTCACCTTGTCGGCCGAGAGGACCGTGGCGATGACCTGGGTGTCCTTCTTGAACCCCTCGGGGAAGAGCGGGCGGCAGGGGCGGTCGATGAGGCGCGAGGTGAGGATCTCCTCGTCGCGCTGGCGACCTTCGCGCTTGAAGAAGCCGCCGGGGATCTTGCCCGCGGCGAACGTCTTCTCGATGTACTCACAGGTGAGCGGGAAGAAGTCGAGGCCGGGGCGCTCGTCGCCGGAGACGGCGGTGACGAGGACGACGCTCTCGCCGTAGGTCATGAGGACGGCGCCGTGCGCCTGCTTGGCGAGACGACCGGTTTCGAAGGTCAACGGCTTGCCGCCGACCATCACGGATTCACGTACAAAGGCCATTTTGATGACTCAGCTCCGCGGATTTCACTCGCGCGCAGCCTTTGTCCTCGGTTTCCGCCCCCGAACGAGCCGCGCCGCCGTTTCGGAGGGGCGCGGAGCTCGTGGGCGCAAAGCGAAGATGAAGGTCGACGGCGACGAACCCGCTCTCGGGTGGATAAGTGGTTGAAGAAGGAGAAACGAGACGCTGATGCCTGAAAATAAGAACGCTGAAATGCGAAGAGGGCGGAGCGGATGTCTCCGCGCCGCCCCCAGAATCCGGTTCCGCGTTACTTGCGGAGGTTGAGCGCGCTGACCGTCGAGCGGTACCGCTCGAGGCTCGACTTCTTCAGGTAGGCGAGCAGACGACGGCGCTTCGAGACCATGCGGAGCAGACCGCGGCGCGAGTGGTGATCCTTCGCGTGGGTCTTGAAGTGCTCGGTGAGGTAGGTGATGCGCTCCGTGAGGAGGGCGATCTGGACTTCCGGCGAGCCGGTGTCGGTCTCGTGGGTGCGGAACTTGGTGACGAGCTCTGCGGTGCGTTCGGTATCGAGCGGCATTTCGGTCAGCTAGCTTTCGAGAAAGGGCGTCCAGCAGGTCGGCGCAACGAGCGCGTGCCACCAGGGCCTCCGCTGCGTTTCCGGTGCCCCGCCCAGCAAAAGGCGGCCCCGGTCAAACAGCCGGCGCAATCTACCGACATGACCCTTCTTGGTCAACCCGTAGTCGTGAGCCGCAGTCTCGAGCCGTAGTAGTGAGCTGCCCTGGTGACCGCCGGCGAGAACCCGAAGTTGCTCGTCCGGGACCCGCGGTTCCATGCGCTCTTGCTCGTGCTCCTGCTCGATCTGGTGGTGGTCGGGTACAGCCACGGCGTCGGCGGGACGGTGAACCGCGGCGACTCGGCGAAGTTCCAGTTCCTCGGCGTGGTCGGCGGCGTCAGCCACCCGCCGGGCAACCCGCTCTACCTGCTGCTGGACGTCGCGCTGGTGCACGTCTTGTTCTTCGTGCCGCCGTCGCTGGTGGTGACCGGCCTGTCGCTGGTCTGCGGAGTCGCGGCGCTCGCCTACCTCGGCAGGGCGACCACGGTGCTCACCGGGAGCCGGCTCGCCGGCGCGATCGGGATCGTCGCCGTCGGCCTTGGACCTGTCTTCTGGACGCTCTCCACCGAGCCCGAGGTCTACACGCTCAACGCGCTGCTCCTCGGGGCGCTGGCCTTCTTCGCCGCGCGTCACCTGGTCGACGCGGACGAGCGCTCGCTGTCCCGTGCGCTGGCGGTGTGGATGCTGGCCTTCGGCAATCACCTGACGGTCGTGGCGCTCGCCCCGGCGTTCCTCCTTCTGCTCGCGCTCTTCGCCTACGTCCACGGGCTCGCGCGGCTGGCGCGGCTCCTCGTGCTGCCCGCGATCGTGGGCGCCTTCACGCTGGCGCTCTACGGCTACGTCGCGCTGCGCGTCCACCAGCACGCGCCCTACTCGGAGTTCTCCGACGCCCTCGATGTGCACTCGTTCTGGCAGTACCTGACCGCGAAGAAGTACCAGGAGTCGTTCTCCTGGCCGTCGCTGCGATCGCTCGCTGCGGTGCGCTTTCCCCAGGCGTTTGCCGGTCTCCAGCGGCAGTGGGTGTGGATCGTGTGGATCGCGGTCGCCTGGGGGATGCTGGTGCTCGCCCGCCTGCAACCGCGCGCGCTCCTCTTCTTCGCGCTCGCCGTGGCCGGGCTGCTCTTCTTCCCGCTCACCTACGCCATCGGCGATCCCGACGGCTTCCTCCTGCCGGTGATCGTCCTGGCGGGGATCCCGCTGGGCGCCTCGGTGCTGACGTTCGAGCGCCGTGACGCCCCGGTCGCGATGAGCGTGGCCATCCTTCTCTGCCTGTTCCCGATGGCCGCCGGGAAGGTCCACGACGCGTACCGGACACCGCCGGCCGAGCGGGTGATCCAGCTCGACGAGATCGACACCACCGGCTGGGACCTGCCGGACATCGTGGCGCGCATCTCGCCGGGGACGCGCTTCGTCGAGCCGTGCGGCGACTACGGCTGCGCGCAGGTGCTCAACTACTACCGGTTCGGCGACAGCGCCGGCCGCGCCAAGGGCTTCACCGTGGTGCACCTGCCCGGCGGCCACGTCGGCTGGCACGCGCTGTGGCCGGAGCTGTCGACCTCCCAGCCTGGTCCGGGCGCGATCTGCGCGCTGCTCCCGTCCCAGGTGCTGCGGCTGCGGCAAGGGGGGATCGTCCTGAAGGAGATCCCCCGCGAGCCGTTCACGCGCGGCCCGGTGACCTACAGTCGCCCGAGCCTCTTCTGTACGCCCTGACGCGCGCGGAGCCCCAGGACGGCGATGGCGATGCAGGTCAGAACCGTGATCGCCAGACCCCAGCTGACGAGCGGATTGAAGTAGCGCAGGGTGAACGTGCCTGCGCTCTCCGTGGCGCGAACGGCGAGCTTTCCGTCACGTTCGGTGAGCGCAGCATCGCCTTCGAGTCGCAGGCGCGGCGCGCCGCCGACGCTCAGGTTCCTGGCGACGAAGAGCGGCGGGCCGAGCCCGTCGAGCACCGCGAACGAGTAGGTCATCGAGTTGGCCGAGACCTGCGGGTTGTCGATGCGGACGTTGCGCCCGGGCTCGACGTCGAAGGGGGGAGCCACGTCGATCGGCTCGGTAGGCTCGGGTACGTCGTCACGACCGTAGGCCGTCACCACCCTGCTCACGTTCGACCCGAGGTCGATGGCGAGGCCGAGGGTAACGCACGCCAGAACCGCCACGAAGACGGGATGAACGAACGTACCTTTGCCGCGTGCATCTCCAGTAGCTCCTCCACCCTCACCGCCGCGGCCACGGCGATGGCCAGCAGGGCCTGCACCCCGAAGCGCGCGAACACCCCCTGGGTCCGCAGGAGAGGAAGGCGCTGCAGGACATCGCCGTCCTTGGTGAGCGCCAGCACCGCGACGGCCAGCGCGATCACGGGCAAGGTGCGCGCTTTGCCGCTCCATCGCGTCAGGGCGAGCAGGAGGACCGCGACGCCGAAGTAGCCCACGTAGAGGTTCAGCTCGTGAGGGAAGTCGCCGCCGGCCGGGTTCTTCTTCCAGTGAAGGACCAGGTGGCGAACGAGGTTCCACCAGCCGCTGTAGCTGACCACGTAAGCCGCCTTGTAGCCGCGGAAGGCGAGCACGCCGGGCAGCAGCTTGAAGGCCGCGACACCGAGAAACGAGCCCACGAGGACGAGCGAGCCGGGGACGATGATCCGCGCATCGGCGGGGCGGACGAGGAGACTGAGGAGCGAGAAGAGGCCGGGAAAGACGAGGAGAAAGTGGAGCAGCGGGTGCGTGTTGCCGGCGTAGTAGGCGACGGCGAGCAACGCCCCGCACAGCGCCGCCCGGAACAGCCGAGCGCGCGGGAGGAGGCCGGCATCCCAGGACTCGACCATCAAGGCCAGCGCCAGCGGGAAGAGCGCCATCGACAGGAACTGGACGTGGCCGACGACCGCCTTCGCCACGAGCGACCCGTTGCAGAGCGCCAGCAACGCGAGCAGCAAGGGGGCGAGGAACGACACGCTCGCCTGGCCGGTGAGCGCCCGCACCAGGCGGCGAGCCCCGAGCGCGCCTGCCGCCAGGTAGATCGCGAGGGCGAGCTTCGTTCCTCGGAGAAGACCGCCCCGGATCGCGAACAGCGTCGTCAGCGAGAGGACGTCCGTCTCCGGATTCGCGAACAGCTCGTGCACGCCGGCGGCGCGCGGTTGCTCGTACAGCGGCGACGTCACCCAGAGAGGGAGCTGCCGGTCGTGAAGAAGCGCGTTGAGCTCGTAGCGCAGGTAGTGCGCGCGAATGAGCCAGTCACCCGCGTGGTTGTCGACGCGCGAGGCGCGGAAGAACGGCCACCACACCGTCAAGACGACGGCGATGGTGGCGAGCCCGCTCAGCCAGCGGGCCACGTTCTGCCGCGCCACGACTTCAGAAGCGAGCTTGCAGAGAGATCGCCGCGCCGAGGCGGTTGGGGCTCTGGTAGACGCGCAGGGAGGCGGTGCCTTCCGTCGGGTCGGTGACGACGAGCGTGCCGTTGTTGTCGCGGACGAACTGCATCCAGGCGACCGCCGACAGCATGCGTGACAGGTCCCAGCGGAGGCTCACGCGCGCCTGGTAGATCGGCGTGCGGTCCTTGTCGTACGGAAGGATCGACTCGTCCCCCTGCGAGCGGACCACGAGGGTTCGCGAGGCGGGGACGCCGCCGTCGGTGAACTCGCTGCGGAAGGTCGAGGGGAGCTGGATACCGCCGCCGATGCCCGGCGTGAGGTGCAGGCTGGGGATGTTGTAGTCCGCGGCGATGGCGCCGAAGAGCTCCGGATCGCTCTGCGCCGCCTTGGGCAGGCTCTCGAAGGGGATGAAGCCCGGCACGTTGCGGACGACGAAGTTCAGGTTGCGGGCGATGCCGGTGATGCTGAGGCGGGCGAAGCCGCTCTTCACCACGCCCTGCAGCGCGCTGGCCCAGGCGGCCTGGTTGGTGGTGGCGCCGGTGATGTCGAAGTCCTTCAGGTGCTGCTCGAGCAGCGAGCCCTCGGCGCTGACGCTCCAGCTGGTCTGCCCCGCGGTGTACACCTCGGGCGCGAACAGCGTCATCGGCGCCATCGGGTCGTTCTTGTACAGCGTGAAGTCGACCGACTGCGGCACCGGCATGTTGTGGTGCACGAGGAGGCGCGCCGAGCTGCCGTAGGTGTAGACGCTCTGCCCGCGGACGTCGTCGAGGTCGAACTTGCCCTGCTGGAAGTAGCCGGCGCCGATGTCACCGCGGAAGTTGTCGGTGAAGTCCGCGCCCGCGCCGAAGAGGAAGCCGTAGTTGGTGTCGGCGACGTTGACGGTCTCGAGGTCGTTCTGCCCGCCCGGGTTGAGCACCTGCTCCGGCTGCACGATGGTCGCCGTCTTGAAACCGGCGAAGGCGTAGAAGCGCTTGGAGTCGTACTGGATCTTCATACCGGGCGAGGAGCCCTGGATGCGCGGGAAGATCGACTGGTTGATCGACGAGGCGGTACCACCCCAGCTGATGTCGTAGAGGTAGCCGAGACGGAAGCGGTCGGTGTCGAGCGGGAAGAAGACGGCGGAGATGCCTTCTTTCTCCGCCGAGCCGGTCTGGTAAAACAGCCGGATGTACGAGCCGCTGTCGTAGAGCGCCTGGTTGAGCGAGCCGGTGTTCTGCGCCAACGCCGCGAGGTCGAAGCGCAGGACGAGCGCCGCCTCCGTCGTCAGGCGGGGAATGAACGACGGCATCTTCTTGTACATGACCAGGTGGGTCAGGTTTTCGCGACCGGCGTAGCGGCTGTTCAGGTTGTCGAAGAACAGGCGGTACTGCGAGCGGTCGCCGATGCTGAAGGTGGGGGAGAGCGGGATCAGCTGCCCGGTCGGGTGGAGGAAGTCGTCGTCACCGAAGGTCCAGGTGAGACGGGTATCCATGAAGTCGCCCGAGCGGGTTCCCGGCGGCGCGAGACCGACGGCGCGCGCGCCCGCAGTGCCGGTGGTGTCGTAGTCCGGAGTGGACGGCGTCGTCTCGACCGGCTGCCCCCACTGGTTCAGCGCTGGCGTCTTGCCCGGCGGCGGCCCGGGATCGGTCGCGGAGACCGCCTGGGTGGCCGTTGCCCCGCCGTTCACCGTCGACCCGGGCACCCCGCCCTGTACCGAGCCGGCGTTCTGCGTCGCGTTGGGATCACCGC
>JAMFST010000138.1 GCA_026225435.1 Labilithrix luteola | reverse complement strand
CGAGGTTGATGTACTCGCCCTGCACCCGGTGCCAGGCGCGCAGGATGTCGTTGAGCGGCGTCGTCGGCTGGAACACCCCACCCACCACGCAGTACGACTTGCGCGCGTCGCGGTAGACAACCGCGTAGCGCTGCACCATGTTGACGTACGCGCGGAGCGACCCGGTCGGCCCCATGTAGAGCACCAGCCCGGCAACGACGAGCAGCGCGCCGACCGCGGACCATCCGACGTACGTTCGTACATCACGCTTCCAGCCGCCGATCCGCGGAGCGAGGAAGTAGCAGGCGAGCCAGGTGCAGAAGGCGACGGGGAGGAACGGCTCCTTGCACTGGAAGCAGCAGACGAGCAGCGCGGTCCCCAGCGCGATGAGCCATGGCTGCCGGCGCGTCTGCGCGAGGAAGCAGCCCGCGCCAAGGAAATAGAAGCAGAGCCCGACCGACTCGGAGTCGGACAGCGCTGTGTCATGGAACGCCGGGTTGACCCAGATGTTCACCAGGCCGAGCACGACGGCCAGCGACAGCCACCGGTCGGCTTTCCTGACGAGCAAGGCCCCCTGGAAGCCAAGGAGCGAGGCGAGCGGGAAGTAGTGGAAGAGGCGGCGGAACTCGAGCCCGCCGAAGCCGTAGAGCTTGAGAGCGAGGGCGTGCACCAGGAAGAAGATCGGCGGCTTGAACTCGATGAAGTCGCGGTACGGAGCGAGCCCTTTGGTGATGTTCCAGCCGCACCAGACGAAGTACGTCTCGTCGCCGTTGATCGGCCGGTGACGCAGCGGATCGTCGAGGATGGTGAAGACGTAGAGCGTCACGAGCAGCGTGAGGACGCCGAGCGCAGCGCCGGTGGCCAGGCTTGCCCAGCGGCCGCGGTACCGAGACACAAGAGACGACGCGGACATCATCGGCCGAAGACCTCGACTTCACTGAGCGCCAGGTAGTCGCGCGCGCGCACCCGGACGAACCGGGCGCGGCGGCCGTCCACCGTCACTTCCCAGGGGGGATCGAAGATGGTCGCTCCGAAGTGGGTGGTGCGCTCGGCGACGGTGGCGAAGGTCTTTCCGTCCTCGGAAAGCTCGAGGGAGAGCGGCAGACCGTCGTCGAAGTTGGAGTCGTTGCGGTTGTAGATCTTCACGCGGCGCACCCGGTACGGCTTGCCGAGATCGACCATCGCCCAGGGCGCGCCGTCCTTCGCGGTGTGGAGGTAGTCGGGACCACCGGCGGATCCCGGCCCGTGCGAGCCGTCCGTCTTGCCGTCGACCAAGACCGAGCTGGGCGGGGCACCGGGCCACGCGCTGCTCTGGGTGACTAGCTTGCCACGCGCGAGGTTGGCCGGCGTGAGGAGGCGGATGGCTAGGAGGGCGAGGACGAGAACGACGGCCCCGATTCGCCCGACGCTAGTCCCGTTGATGTACGCCACGGAGCCCGTGTCGATGTGCGCGCGCAGCCAGCGCCCGAGCACGACGTACGCCGCGCCGAGCTCGCGTCGCCCGGCCTCGTCGAGCTGGTCGAGGTACAGCGGATCCGCCGCCCCAGCCGCGCGTTCGACACGGGACCAGGCAGCGGCGAGGTGCGGGTCGTGCTCGGTCAGGCGCGCGAGATCGGTCGGTGGCTCGAGACCGCGTGACACCCGGTAGGCATCGGCGAGGAGGAGCAGCGCAGGGCGCGCCAGGCTGAGCGTGGCGACGGTGGCCCCCTCCTCGAGCGATGTCGACGTCAGGCTTGAGCGGCGCGTGGCGGCGGCGACGAGGAGCTCCACCTGCTGGCGAAGTACGACAGAGCGCGAGCGCGCGGCTTGCCGGGCATGCGACAGCAAGAAGACTTCACGAACGGACGCGAGCCACCGGGCGATCATCGATG
>JAMFST010001176.1 GCA_026225435.1 Labilithrix luteola | reverse complement strand
GTCGATGAAGCCGCCGGCGTCGCCCACGGCCAGCCAGCCCGGCCCCTGCATGCGTTCGCAGCGGTAGCTGAAGTCGGCGGTCGCCTGGGCCGGCCAGAGCTGGCGGGCGCGCGCGGTCTCGAAGAGCAAGCCGGCGGTGGTGGGCGTGGTCGCCAGGACCTCGCGGAAGATGCCGTCGACGTCGAGGCCAGCCTTGCTGCGGGCGCGCATCGTCTCGCGCGGGAGGACCACCCCGACGCTGGTGCGGCCGTCGCGGAAGGGGATGAGCCAGATCCAGCCGCCGTCGAAGAGGACGATGCGCACGTCGCCGTCGGCGTCCCCTTCGTCGCGCGGGACCCCTTCGAAGTGGGCGTACAACGAGGTGCCGTCGAGCCCCTCGATGCTGCGGGTGGCGCGCTCGGAGCGGGCGACCAGGGCGTCGCGGCCGGAGGCGTCGACCACGAGATCGGCCAGCAGCCGGTGCGTCGCGCCCGCGGGATCCGTCGCGTCGACGCCGATGACGGCGCCGTCCTCGCCGCGGACCGGTGCGGTCACCGTCCAGCCCTGGCGAACGTCGGCGCCCAGGGTGGCGGCGCGCTCGAGGAGCAGGAGGTCCAGCTCGTCGCGCGGGACCTGGAACGCGTAGACGAACTTGGTGTCGAAGGCGCCGTCGAAGGAGAAGCGGACGCTCTTGGGCGCGCCGCCGCTGCTGCTGGTGCCGACGTCGTCGAAGAACTGGGCCCCGCGCTTCACCAGGAAACGCTCGTGCATCTGCGGGAGCACGCCGATCGCCTCGAGCGCGTTCAACGTCTGCGGCAGCAGCGATTCCCCCAGGTGAAAGCGGGGAAAGCTCGCCTTCTCGAGCAGCGTGACCCGATGGCCGCCCTTGGCCATGAGGCGCGACGCGAAGACCGAGCCCGCGGGCCCGCCCCCGATGACGACCACGTTCATGAGCGGTTCTCCCTCAGTCCGCCGGCTTGGGCGGCGGTCCGAGCTGGATGCGCTCGCCGATGTAGGCGCCGATGAGGGTGAACATCAGGCCGATGGCGGCGAGGATCACGTAGAGGAAGCCGGGGAGCGTCCGCACCGTCTGGCTGGCGTGGAGGAAGTAGGTGGCGGGGATGGCCACGAGGAAGCTCGCGATCACCGGCTCGATGAAGGTGCGGCCGGGGGAGATCATCCCGACCAGGAGGCCGCCCAGGAACCAGATGGGGATGCACACGGTCATGCCGTTTCCACCCTCGAAATCGAGCATGGTGATGACCATCGGCAGCCCGAAGACGAGCGCACCGGTGAGGACGCCTTGCACCGCCAGGGCGATGAACAGCCAGGGGACGCTCATCCCCTCCTGCTGGTAGCGCCGCTCCATCTCCTCTTCGCGCGTGCGGGCGCGGCCGATCGACTCGAGCTTCACGCCGCAGGAGGCGCAGCGGGTCGAGCCAGCGGGATTGTTCTGGAACCCGCAGGAGGTGCAGGAGATCGTTTTGGCGGCCACGGCTCGAGGTTACCCTGACGTCGCCCTCGGTCGCATCGTCAAAAAGCCCATGAGCCCATGGGCGGGGGGGGAACCCTGGACCGATACCGCTGTCCAACGTGTACGATTCCGGAACCTCCGCCGTGCAGCCCCTCTCTCCCGCCACGCCCTTCCCGCAGCCGCCGCAGTCTCGGTCCGCCTCGGACGAGCTCGACCCGGAGCTCCTCGAGCTGCCGGCGCCGCCGCGGCGCGAGCGCACGCTGACCCTGGCGGTGCTGGCGGTGACCGCGGTGGCCTGCTTCGCCATGGCGTTCGCCCTGCGGATCGACGCGGCGTATCTGTGGGCGGCCCGCGGAGCCGCGGATCTCGGCGACCTGTCGACCTTCTCGCCGGCGGCAGCTCCGGCGCCGGGCTCCTTCGTGAAGGCCAGCGGGCTCCTCGGGGCGAGCGCGGCCATCCGCTACGAGCGCGC
>JAMFST010000137.1 GCA_026225435.1 Labilithrix luteola | reverse complement strand
CGTTGGTGGGGTTGGCCAGCACCGCGCGGGCGATCCCCAGGTGCCCCTCGGCGTCGGTGTCCGGCTCGGCGAAGTGCTGGATCAACCAGAGGCGAACGAGGAACGCCGGGACGAGGACGGCCGCGAGGGCGAGGGCAGCTCGACGGGAGGGTTCGAAAGGGCGCACGCCTGGCAGAGTCACGAGGCGGTGATTCTATTCACGTTTCGCCGCGGCTCGTCTGCAAGAGAGCGCTTTGGCCCTCACCCTTTCGGCGGCGCCTCCTCCTCCCAGCGGACGAGCTTGAGGTCGCGGATGAACACCGTGTAGAGCACCGGCACCAGCACCAGGGTCACCAGCGTGGCGAAGGTGAGCCCACCGATCTGCGCGTAGCAGAGCGGCTCCCACAGCGGACCGCCATGCAGCGCCAGCGGCACCAGGCCGAGCACCGTGGCGACGACGGTGACCAGCACCGGCCGCATGCGCAGGAGGCCCGCGTCCAGCAGCGCGTCCTCCAGCGGCTCGCCTCGCTGGTGCGCCTCCTCGATGAAGTCGAAGAGCACGATGACGTGGCTGACGATGACCCCCATCAAGCTGATGATCCCGAGGATGGCCATGAAGCCCATGGCCGCGCCGCTGATCAGCAGCGAGATCATCGCCGCGATGGCGCCGAACGGCAGCGCGGCGAGCACGATGAGCGGCTTGAAGGCGTTCTTGAACTGCACCACCAGCGCCGCGTAGATGGCCACCAGGAGCATGAGCGCGACCATCCCCATCTCGGCGAAGCTCTTCACCTGCTCCTCCTTCTCGCCGCCGATCTCGATGCGGTAACCGGGGGGCAAGCTGGCCGCGAGTGCGTCGATCTTCGCGGAGGCGGCCTTGCTCACCTCCGAGGGGAGGACGCCCGCTTGCGCGAAGCAGGCCACGGTGATGGTGCGGAACTGGTCGCGCCGGCGGATCTTCTCCGTCTCCGTGGCGTACACCAGCGTGGACACCTGACGCAGCGGCACCTTCTGCTCGCCGCGAGCGGCATACACGTAGAGGTCCTGCACGTCCGACAGGCTCGATCGCTCCTCGGGGCGCAGGCGCGCCACGATGGGGATCTGGTGGTCGCCGTCGCGCAGCTCGCCGACGACGGCGCCGTTCATCGCGCCGGCCGAGGAGCGGGCGACGTCCAGGTTGGTCATGCCGGCGAGGTTGGCGCGGTCGGCGTCGACCTTGAGATCGACGGTGAAAGTGTCGCCGCCCCAGTCGTCGCGCACGCGCGCCGCGCCCGGCGTCTCGCGGTAGATGGCCTTGGCCTTCTCGGCGATGCCGCGGAGCACCTCGGCGTTCTCGCCGGAGATGCGGATGGCGACGGGGATGCCGACCGGCTTGCCCGATTCGAGCGGGCGCACGTCCACCCGCGCCCCGGCGACGCGCGCGCTGATGCGCTCCTGCAGGTAGGGGAGCAGCTTGCGCGTGACCTCCTTGTCCTTGGTCTGCAGGAGCAGCTGCGCGTAGTTCGCCTGCTGCAGCTCGGGGGAGACGGAGAACCAGAAGCGCGGACCGCCCGCGCCGACGAAGGCGGTGACCGAGGCGAGCACGGTGTCGCCGTGGCCGTAGTCACGCGCAGCCTGGGCGACCACGTCGCGCACCTCGGCCGCCTTGGTCCGCGTCGCCGCGAGGGTGGAGTCCTCGGGGAGCCAGACGTCGACGTACGACAGGTACGACAGATCGGTCGGGAAGAAGGCCTGCTTCACCCTCCCCGCAGCCATCCCACCGCCCACGAGGAACAGCAGCGAGAACGCCATGACCAGCCGGCGACGGTGGATGGCCCAGGTGACGAAGCGCACGTACAGCTTGCTGAAGCCGCGCTGGCGCCGCTCGGCGATGGTCGGCTCGCGCCGGGTGGGCGCGCGGAGCAACGCGCCGCCGAGGAGCGGAACGAAGGTCATCGAGACGATGCGCGAGGCGACCAGCGAGAGCGTGAGCACCACCGGCAAGCTGAAGATGAACTTGCCGACGTCGCCGGAGAGCGTGAGGAACGGGACGTAGGCGGCGATGTTGGTCAGCGTGG
>JAMFST010001175.1 GCA_026225435.1 Labilithrix luteola | reverse complement strand
GGTCTCGGTGGCCGCGACGACGACCGACGGCCTCGGCCTGACCGGACGCGGCGAGGGCCTGGCCGCGATCGCGTCCGCCCTGCTTACCCGAGGGGCGCCAGGGCCTGGGTGAGGTCGGCCCAGAGGTCGTCGACGTGCTCGATGCCGACGGACAGGCGCACGTAGTCCGGGGTCACACCGGTGGACGTCTGCTCGTCCTCGGAGAGCTGCGAGTGCGTGGTGGTGGCGGGGTGAATCGCCAGCGTCTTCGCGTCGCCCACGTTGGCCACGTGGGAGACGAGCTTGAGCGAATCGATGAACTTCTTGCCGCCTTCGAGGCCGGTCTTCACGCCGAAGCCGAGGATCGCGCCGGCCCCCTTGGGCAGGTACTTCTGCGCGCGCGCGTGCTCCGGGCTGGTATCGAGGCCGGGGTAGTTCACCCACGCCACCTTGTCGTGCTTGCCGAGCCACTTGGCCACGGCGAGCGCGTTCTGCGAGTGCCGCTCCATGCGCAGGTGGAGCGTCTCGAGCCCCTGGAGGAAGAGGAACGAGTTGAAGGGGGAGAGCGCCGGCCCGAGGTCACGCAGCAAGGTGACGCGCGCCTTGATGATGTAGGCGAGGTTCCCCATCGGGGCGAGCGCCTTGATGAACTCGAGGCCGTGGTAGCTCGGGTCCGGATCGCTGATGAGCGGGAACTTCCCCGACGACCAGTCGAACTTGCCGCTGTCGACGATGGCCCCGCCGATCGACGAGCCGTGACCGCCGATGAACTTGGTGGCCGAGTAGACCGTGACGTCGACGCCGTGGTCGAACGGACGCAGGAGGAACGGCGAGACGGTGTTGTCGAGGATGAGCGGAACGCCCTTGGCGTGGGCCACCTTGGAGAGCGCGTCGAGGTCGGTGACGTCGAGCTTCGGGTTGCCGATCGACTCGGCGTAGACCGCCTTGGTCTTGGGTCCAATGGCCTTGTCGATGGCTCCGAGATCCTGCGAGTCGACGAAGTGCACCCTGATGCCGAAGCGAGCGAAGGTGTGCTTGAAGAGATTGTAGGTGCCGCCGTACAGGTTGTTGGCGGCGACGATCTCGTCCCCTGCTTGCGCGATGTTGAGGATCGCCAGGGTGATGGCCGCCTGCCCGCTCGCCGTCGCCAGCGCGCCGATCCCCCCGTCGAGCGCCGCGAGCCGCTGCTCGAAGACGTCGGTCGTCGGGTTCATGATGCGCGTGTAGATGTTGCCGAACTCCTTCAGCGCGAAGAGGTTGGCGGCGTGCTCGCTGTTCTTGAACTGGAAGGAGGTCGTCTGGTGGATCGCGACGGCGCGCGAGCCGGTGGTCGGGTCGGGGGACTGGCCACCGTGGAGGGCGATCGTCTCGGGATGAAGCGCTGTAGTCACTAGAAACCTCCGTTATGGTGAACGCGAATCTACCATGACGAAGGGGTCGGTCAAGGCGCGGGGGCGTTCCCGCGGAGCGGAAATTCCCGCAGTCCCGGGGGCGCTGCGTGCAGGGCGCTACCCTCTCGTGAGCAGCTACGACTGCTTGCGGGCGAGCTGCATCCCCTGGCCACGAAGGTCGCCGCACCGAGGAGCGCGAGATCACCGCCAGCGGATCTCGAGACCGTCTTGTCGGCGCGGCCGGTCGTTCGCCACGTCGCGAGGCTCGCGCTCAGTCCCGCGAGACGCCCAGATCCGTGTGGGCGACGGCGAGCAGCGCGCTCCGCAACGCCCGCGCGTGGTCGGCCCCCACCTTCGCGTCGAAGCGCTCCTGCGCCACCTTCCACAGCTCGCGCGCCGCGAGCCGCGCCTCGTCCCCCGCGGGCGTGAGCATCACGCGACGCTGACGCCGGTCTTCGTCGCCCACCGCCAGCTCGAGGAACCCCTGCTGCTGGAGCGGCCGCAGGTTGTGCGTGAGCGTCGTGCGGTCCATCACCAGGAGGTCCGCCAGCTCGTTCATCGTCAGGCCGCCGCGCTCGAAGACGCGCGTCAGGATCGAGTACTGCGTGATCCGCAGCCCGCTGCTGGACAGCGCTTCGTCGTAGAACTGCGTCACGTTGCGCATCGCCGCGCGGATCGCGAAGCAGGTGCAATCGCTCAACGGGGCGACCCCGGCGGCGGAGCTCTTCCGCGACGCTTTTTCCGACCTCGCTTGCATTAGGTGAATCTACACCTAACATGGGCCACGTCGAGGGGGGTGGCGACCTCCGGACGTAAGAAAATACGTGGACATACACCTTTTCGCTCCCGGAGACGTCTGATCATGTGGCTCGTCCGCCTCGCGCTGCGGCGCCCGTACACCATCGCGGTCCTCGCGGTGATCGTCCTCCTGCTGGGCACGCTCGCCACCCGCCGCATGCGCGCGGACATCTTCCCCAGCGTCGACATCCCCGTCGTCGTCGTGGTGTGGGCCTACCCCGGCCTGGCCGCCAACGACATGGAGAGCCGCATCGTGCTCATCAGCGAGCGCGCCTACTCCACCACCGTCGGCGGCATCTCCAAGATCGAGTCGCAGTCGATGAGCGGCATCGGGCTGCTCAAGGTGTACTTCGAGCAAGGGACCGACATCGGCGCGGCCATCGCGCAGCTGTCGGCGACGTCGGGGACCATCACGCGGCTCATGCCCGCCGGGGTCACGCCACCGACGGTGCTCCAGTACAACGCCGCCAACGTGCCGGTGGCGCAGCTCACCGTCTCCAGCGACTCGCGCTCGGAGCAGGAGCTGTACGACTACGGGCGTAACTTCCTCCGCGTCCGCCTCTTCACCATCCCCGGTCTGGCCACGCCCTTCCCCTACGGCGGCAAGGACCGGCAGGTCATGATCGACATCGACCCGGCGCGGGTCGCCGCCAACGGGCTCGGCGCGCAGGACGTGGTGAACACGGTCATCACCTCGAACCTGACCATCCCTGCCGGCGACGCGCGCATCGGCGGC
>JAMFST010001174.1 GCA_026225435.1 Labilithrix luteola | reverse complement strand
GTTCTTCACGACCAAGGCCGAGGGCATGGGGACCGGGCTCGGCCTGACGCTCTGTCACCGCATGGTGACCGATCTCGGCGGCGAGATCACGGTGAAGAGCGAGGTCGGCAAGGGGACGCTGTTCCGGCTCACGCTCCCTGTCGCCACGTGCGCGCCGCGGTCGTCGACCCCGGCGAACGCGCTCTCCCGACCCGCGCACAGGATGCGGGTCCTCGTCGTCGACGACGAGGTCGCCATCGGACGCGCGCTCAATCGTGGGCTCGGGCGCGAGCACGACGTCGTCGTGCTGACGAGCGGGAAGGAGACGTTGAAGCGGATCGCCGACGGCGAACGCTTCGACGCGATCATCTCCGATCTCATGATGCCCGAGGTGACGGGCATGGATATCCACCACGAGCTCTCGCGGACCGCGCCCGATCAGGCGCGGCGGATGGTGTTCCTCACCGGCGGCGCCTTCACCGCGCGCGCTCTCGAGTTTCTCGACGCCGTGCCGAACACTTGCATCGAGAAGCCCTTCGAGGTCGCCAACATTCTCGCGGCCCTCGGTCGCCTTCCGCCCCGGTGACGAGTCGGAGCGGCCCGGCGCGACCCGCCGGCCCAACCAGCCTTGTGCAGGAGATCTGCGCGTGTACGCTGTCGCACGATGACGGGGGAATCCGGCGCAGCATCGCTTTTCGCCACTCCGCAAGACGCGCCGGGTGCAGCGCTTCTTTGCCGGCAACGGAAGCTGTGGATCGCCTTCCCGGTCGCGCACGTGATCGAGACGATGCGACCGCTGCCCATCGAGCCGCTCCCGGGCATGCCGGTCTTCACCCTCGGCGTGGCCGTGATTCGCGGCGCCGCCGTGCCCGTCGTCGACGCTGCCGCGCTGCTCGGCAGCACGGACGGGGCGTGCGCAGGTCGGTGGGTGATGCTCCGGGCGGGTGAGCGGCGGATCGCCCTCGCGGTCGAGGCGGTGGAGGGGGTGGTCGAGATCGCCGCCGACCGTCGGGCGCACTTACCGCCTCTCCTCAAGGGGGCGAACGCCGACGTCATCTCCGCCGTCGGCACGCTCGACGCAGAGCTGCTCGTCTCCTTGCGAGCGGCGAGCCTCCTCTCCGAGGACGACTGGCAGACGTTCGCCCGCCGTGAGCCCGGCTCGTGACGGGGATCGACGCGCAGGCGTTAGAGCGCTTTCTCGTGGTGCTGCGGGGACGCTTCGGCCTCACCTTCGAAGACAGCCGGCTCGCCTCGGTGGCGGAAGTGCTGCGCCGGCGAGGAGAGGCGACGCCGGGTGGTCTGGAGGCGTTCCTCACCAGGATCGAAGCGGCGACTCTCTGGCGCGACGAGCTTCGGACCCTGGTGTCCGAGCTCACGGTTCCCGAGACCTACTTCTTCCGAAACAACGATCAGTTTCGCGCCCTCGTCGGCACCGCGCTCCCCGAACGCGTGTCCGCGCGACCGGCCGGGGCGAGGCTGCGATTGCTCTCCGCGGGCTGCGCCACCGGCGAAGAGCCGTACACGCTGGCGATCCTCCTACGCAGCGAGCTCCCGGGACGCGAAGCGACGATTCGGGCGATCGACCTCAACCCGAAGGTCCTGGAGAAGGCGAAGATCGCTCATTATTCGAAGTGGGCACTGCGCGAGACGCCCGACGACGTGCGCGAGCGATGGTTTCGCCGCGACGGGCAAGGTTTCGTGCTGGACGCCGGCATCCGGACGATGGTGACCTTCGAGGAGCGGAATCTCGCCGAGGACGACCGAGCTTTCTGGCAACCAGGATCGTTCGACGTGATCTTCTGCCGCAACGTGATCATGTACATGACCATCGAGGCTCAGCGCGACGTGATCGCACGGATCTCCCGCGCTCTCGCCCCGGGCGGATTCCTCTTTCTCGGCCACGCCGAGACGCTCCGTGGCCTATCGCAAGACTTCCACCTGCGGCATACGCACGAAACTTTCTACTACCAGCGCCGACTGGAATCCGAGCCGGCACGCGACGCGGAGATGCCCTACTCTTTCGCCGTGCCGAGCGCGCACGGGAGCCCCTCGGCGGTGCTCTCGACCGAGCCGACCGTGGAGCTGGCGTGGGCCGACGCCTGGGTCGAGACAGTGCGCCGCACCTCGGCGAGGATCGCCGTGCTCGCCGCGACGCCGCCCCCCACGGAGGCCGCGTCGACGCCGGACGAGAAGGGGCCCGTCGCGCCGACCGCGCGAGCGGACGTCCTGCGGGCCCGGGAGCTCCTGGGCGAGGAGCGGTTCGCCGAAGCGCGGACGCTCATGGGCTCGCTCTCCGCCGAGTCCGCGCACGATGCCGACGTGCTGCTCCTGCGCGCGGTGCTCCTCACCCACGGCGGCGATCTGGGCGAGGCGGAGAAGGTCTCGAGCGAGCTCCTGGCCATGGACGAGATGAACGCCGGTGCGCACTACGTGATGGCCCTCTGCCGCGAGAGCGCGGGTGACGCAGCCGGCGCCGCCGAGCACGATCAGCGCGCCGTCTACCTCGACCCCACCTTCGCCATGCCGCGCCTCCACCTCGGCCTGCTGGCGAGACGCGCGGGCGACGTCCTCCTCGCGCGTCGCGAGCTCGCGCGCGCCCTCGACCTCCTCGAGCGCGAGGAGGCCTCGCGCGTGCTCCTGTTCGGCGGCGGCTTCCGTCGCGAGGCGCTCGTCGCCGCCTGCCGTGCCGAGCTCATCGCCAGCGGAGGAGCGCCGTGACCGGGCCGCGCGAGAGCGATCACGCCACCGAGCTCCGGCGCGCCTTCGACCGCTCGTTCGCCGACCCGGTCGCGGATGCTGTCGACGATTTCGAGGATCTCCTCGGCGTGCGCATCGCCGGCACGATGTACGTCCTGCGCCTCACCGAGCTCGCCGGCCTCTTCGTCGGGCGAAAGATCGTGCCCGTGCCGAGCTCCGCCCCCGCGCTCCTCGGCCTCGCCGGACTCCGCGGGGCCGTCGTCCCGGTGTACGCTCTGCGGAGCTTCCTCGGCCACTCGCCGTCTGCCGAGTCGCCGCGCTGGATCTTGCTCGCCCGCACCGAAGCGGTCGGCTTCGCCTTCGACCAGCTCGATGGCCACCTCCGCGTGCGTCGCTCCCATATTTCGCCTGCGCAGGGCGAGACGGCGCAACGCCACATCCGCCAGACGGCGCGAATCTCGG
>JAMFST010001173.1 GCA_026225435.1 Labilithrix luteola | reverse complement strand
GCATTCGCGTGGAGCTCTTTCGTCGAGGAATCAAGGTGATCGAGCATTCCAATCTCGAACGCATGATCGGAGCGGCGATCGACATCTACGTGGCCGCGCTCGCGTACGATCCCGCGTACTACCGCGGCGTCGGACACGCATTGAAAGCGCGCATGGACGTCGCGCGCTCGGCGCGCGTCGACTCCTGCGCCAGCCGCTCGCGGGTGCCGGTGAGCTCGATGTTGGTCGCCTCGAGCTCCTGGGTGAGCGACGCCACCTTGCTCTTCGATGCCTCGAGCTCGGTGCTCCGGGTGGCGAGGTCGGCCTTCGTCGTGTCGAGCTCGCCGGTGAGGCGATCGCGATCCTGCGTCGTCTCGGTGAGCTGCCCGCGCGTGGAGCCGAGGTCGCGGGTGAGCTCGGTGATCTGCTCGTCGGCGGCGAGCTTCTGCGCCTCGGCGACGGCGCGCACCTCGGCCAGCTCCCGGGTAGTGCGGGCCTCGAGCGCGGCGATGCGCGAGTCGCGATCGTTCTCGAGAGCCAGCGTCTTCTCGGCGTAGTCCTTCTCCGCTGCCTCGAGCGCGTCCTTCTCCCGCGCCGTCATCTCGCTGATCTTCGCCGCCAGGGCCGCCTCGGCGTCCTCCTCGGCCTTGGCCAGCTCCTCGGTGCGTCGTTTGTCGGCAGCGGCGAGCGCGGCGTCGTGCTTCTCGCCGGAGTCCTTCCGCTCACGCTCGAAGTCCCCCTTGAGGCGCCCGAGCTCGTCCTGCTGCGCGCGGTGGAGCGCGGCCAGCTTGCCGTCGCTCTCCTTCTGCATCTCCTGCTCGCGGGCGGTGACGGCGGCGGCGCGATCCTTCTTCGCCTCCTCCGCAGCCGCTTCGAGAGCCTCGCCGTGCTCCTTCTTGAGCGCGTCGAGGGCCTCCTCGCGCTCCGCCTTGGCCGAGGCGAGCGCCGCCTCGCGCGTCGCCATCTCTTCGGCGATCTTCTCCTTGGCGTCGGCGACGTCCTTCTCGCGCGCCTCGATGTCGGCCTGTGCCTTGGCGAGACGCGTCTTGAGGTCCTCGCCGACCTTCTTCGCGGCGTCCTTGTCGGCGCTCAGCGACTCGCCGCGCTCCTTCTCCTGATTCAGCTCGCGCTCGAGGGCGAGCATCTTGTCGTCGGTCTCGCCGGCGGTGCGCTCGAGAGACAGCGAGCGCTCGCGTGCTTCGAGGATCTCCTTGTCCTTTCGGGACAGGGCCTCCTTCAGCGAGAGGATCTCCTTGTCCTTGCGGTTGGAGGCCTCGCGCAGGTCGAGGAACTCGCGGCTCGAGACGCCGGCCGGTGCCTTCGTCGGGGTGGCGCCTGCGGCGGCGGTGGCCGTTGCCGCGGCGGTGGTCGCGGCCGCCGTCGCCGCTGCTCCCGCGGTGAGCTCGGTCTTGAGCCTCTCGACCTCGGCCTGCAGCCGGCGGATCTCCTCGGTGCTCTGCGCCGACGTTGCGGCCGCAGCGCTGGTCGCGTCGCTGGCGGCCGCTTGCATCTGCGCGGCGCGCTCTTCCTGGCCGCGCTCGAGCGATCCGATCGCTTCGCGGCTCGCCTCGAGCTCCTGGCGCAGCTGCCCGACCTCGTCCTGCACGCGATCGAGATCGCTGCGCGCGGTCCCCAGCTCGCGTTCGAGGGTCTCGCTCTTGCGATGGGCGTCCTCCAGCTCGACGCGGAGCTGCTCGGCCGCTTCGTCCTGCCCCTCGGTGGCGGTCCCGTAGTCGGCTTGCGCGCGGACATTCTCCGCCGTCACCGCCCCGCTCGTACCCGGCGTCGACTCGGCCGGAGCGTCGTTCGTCGCGTACGGGTTCACGTTGGCCTGCGCGTGGTACATCGTGCGCGGTTCCTCGCCGGGGAGCTCGTGCGGCGGGGCCTGCACGTCGCCGTGCATCTGGGTGAGCCCGCTCAGCTCCTCGCGCGCGGCGCGCTGCTGCGCCTCGGCCTCGTGCTCGCTGGCGAGCGAGCTCAGATCCGTCCCCGGGTTCGACCCGCTCTGCAGCATGCCGAACGCCTCGTCGGCGAACTGGTCGATGTCCGGATCGATCTCCTTCGGGTTCGACTGCAGCACCGACGTGCGCCCGGTGTTTCGCCCGGCGCTGCCCCCCTCGCGCTGCTGCGCGGGCGGGAAGGTGTTGCCGCGCTCGTGGACCTCGTCGTCGATGTCGACCCCGCCGCCGTCTCCTCCGCCACCGAGCGGAACGAAGGCGCGGATGTGCTGGAGCAGCTCGCCGAAGGCGATCGGCTTGTGCACGTAGTCCTCGGCGCGTGTCCGCAGCTTGCGGTGCTGCTCGAAGGTCTCACCGGACGACTCGCTCGACATGATGATGAGCGGCACGTCGCGGAGGTTGGCGTCCTTCTTCAGCTTGTTGCAGACGGAGAAGCCGTTCATCCGCGGCAGCTCGATCGACAGCAGGATCAGATCCGGCTTGTCGGCCGCGGCTTGCTGCAGACCGACGTTCCCGTCGTCGACGATGACCGTGTTGCAGTCCAGCTTGGCGAGCTCGTTCCGCAGCTCGCTCGCGAAGGCCGAATCGCTCTCGAAGACGAGAACCTTGTGGGGCATGAGTGTCCGGGAAGAGACGAAGGAAAATCGAAAAAATCACAGCCAATCACCGGCGATGCGGGACAGCCGTACGCCGCTGCGAGGATAGGTGTCCGCTCTTGCGAGTGTCAAACTACCGAACGGACACCTGCTAAGAGGGGTGCGTGCCAAGGATCCGCCCCGAGCTGTCGTTCGCTACGCCCCGCAAGCTGCCCAAGGCGAAGGAGCTGAAGGGGCGAGTCGCGGTGCTCGACGTCGCCTTCGCCTCGGAGGCGTCCGGTGGCGGATTCGACAAGGTGACGCGGCCGCTCATCGATGGGCTCGGCGCGCGGCTGGCGATGTGGGTCGATCACCACGATCACCTGCTGCACGCGCAGTACGCGGTCGACCCGCGCTTCGTCCTGTCGACCAAGCAGGAGCACGGCGCCTGCCCGGAGATGATCACCCCGGAGCTGGTGGCTCGCATCGGGGATGTCGACACCATCGTCTGCCACGTCGACTTCGACGGGCTGTGCAGCGCGGCCAAGTGGATGCGTGACGGCGTCGAGCCGTACCCCGGCGCCGACGACGACGCGCGCGCGGTGGACACCCGCATCGGCGTGCCCGGGCCGATCGCCACGCGCATCGACCGCGCCGTCCGCGCGCGCAACCGGGACCAGGCGCTGCTCGGGCTGATCGTGCGCCACCTGGCGAGCGGGCTCTCGGATCGATCCTTGTGGAGCGAGATCGACAAGGCCGGCTCGGAGCTGGCGGTGAGCGAGGACGAGGCGCGGAGGCTCGCGGGCGGCTACGTGCACCTCGATCTCGAGGCGTCGCGCCGTCCGCCGTACTGCCGCGACATCGCGTTCCTCGATCTGCGTCAGCCGGGGTCGGCGTCGAGCTCGGGGTCGGGCTCGACCCCAAATGAGCCGGGGTCGGGCTCGACCCCTAATGAGAGGGTCGCGCGGCCCCGGTACGATCGCACCCTCCTCCTCTTGCTCGGTCAGGAGCGCGCGCGCTGCGCCGTGCTGGTCGACGGCGAGACGATGACGCTGGCGGCCCCCTTCGACAGCGGCGCGAACTTCCTCGAGCTTCTCGGCCTCTCGGGCGGCATGCCCACCCTCGTGAGCGTCAACGCCAGCCGCCTCGGCGAGGTGCTGGAGAAGATTGGCGTGTCCGACGCCGATCGCCGTCGCTTTGTGACGTCCTGACGACATCGCGCGGTGGCGCCTTGCGTCATGGCGATTCTCGATTTCTCCGACGGTAGAGCCGTGTTACCGCCCGAATTGTCAGTTTCGGGGGAGGGTGACGAATGGTGGCGAAAGCCTTGGCGACGGCGACCGCGAAGTCGGTCGAGGAGACGTTCTTCCAGAACGAGCAGGTGTCGGTGTGCCTGCTGGTCCACCGCCGCGCGCGCACGGTGCGCGTGGTCGACTTCCGCGCGGGGCCGTCGCTGGCCAAGCGCCAGCTGGTGCTCTCGTTCGCCGAGCGGGAAGGGCTGGAGAAGGTCTACACCCTGGTCGAGCGCGACGAAGTCGCCACCTGGGTGAAGCTCGGGTTCTCCCGCGAGGGGAACGTCCCGGGTTTCTACAAACGGAGCGACGCGTTCTTCGTCGGCTGCGTGACGCCGGGGCCGGGCTCGGACCCCAATGTGAGAGCTGCGTCGAAGGTTCCGCGGCAGAGCGAGATCCGTCTCGCGGTGGCGCGGCCGAGCGAACGCGATCCGGAGGAGTCGCTCGACCTGAGCGAGGAGGAGCCGCGCGTCGAGTCGCCCGCCCACCAGCGGATGGAGCGCACGCTGGTCCTGGCGAAGAAGCACGCCAAGGTGCTGGCGGCGGAGACGGCCGCGGGGCGTCGCGTCGCAGGAGCCACGAAGCTCGCTCCGCTGTCCGAGGCGGACGCGCGCAAGAAGGTGGCGGCCGCATTGAAGGCGGGGGCGGCGCTGACCGGCTTCGAGCCGTTCGGGCGCGACGTGGCGCGGACGCACTACGCGCTCACCGGACGCGCAGCCGGCTCTCCCGAGGTGATCGCCTCGGTGGAGACGCAGTCCTGCTTCGGCAGCGCGCTCCTCGAGCTGCTCACCGGCCCGGCGACGGAGAAGGAGCGCGACGTGACGATCGCCGCGCTGCGCACCTTGCTGGCGAAGCTGGTCGCCGACGAGATGGGGACGGTGTTCGCGTTCGTCCCCAGCGACGACGTGCTCCTGGCGACGGCCTACGTGGCCAACGGCTTCCGCCGCACCGGCCTCCTCGAAGAGCACCTCATCGCGCGCGGTCCCGGCGCGAAGGCCGGTCGCAAGGATGCAATCCTGTTCACGCGCAAGCTCGGTGCGCCTGACTGAACCGTCGGTGATGCAAAGGAGACTCGTGAGGTGCCACCCCGCCTCACGTGTCACCGGAAATGGCGAACGATATTCGGCCATGATCCCGGGACGCACGAAGCTCGGCTGCTAGGCTCCAGACCTTGAGGAGCTTGCCATGAAGATCGCGCATCGCTGGGCCGCTTGCCTCGTCGTCGTCTGTGCCGGTGCCGCTGTGGCGGGTGGAGGCTGCGGCTCCTCCGGTGGTGGGAGCGGGTTC
>JAMFST010001172.1 GCA_026225435.1 Labilithrix luteola | reverse complement strand
TCGCCTGGCTGATCAGCTCGAGGCGCATCTCGTCCGCGGGGACGTCGTGCGCCAGCCACTCCGCCTCGCTCGGCGGGATGAGCGTGTCGCCCGCGCCGTGGAGCACGAAGGTCGGCACGCGCAGCTCGTGCACGTGCGCGCTCGGCGACACCGCGGCGAAGCCCGGGCGCAGCCGGTCGATCTCCGCCAGCAGCTCGGGGGCGAGCGCGTGCACGTCGTGGGCGAGCACCTGCTTCATCTTCGCCGCGCCGGCGGGCGAGAGCGCCCTGGCCTTCTCCTCGGCCGCGGCGAAGTCCTCGTGCAGCACCGAGCGCAGCGTCGCGCGGGCGATCTCCACGTCCGCCGGCGCGAAGAAGTCCTCGGCGTGCGAGTACTCGAGCACCACCGTTCCGTAATCGTGCGCGTGGGTGTGAAACGTCGTTCCATCCGGGCGCGGCTCCTCGTCGGTGACGAAGAACGACAGCACCCGCCCGAGGTCATCGTGCGCGCCCACCGTGGCCACGAAGCGAAACGACGCCGCGTAGGCCGGCTCGGACGCCGCCACGAGCGCGAGTCCACCGGCGAAGCTCAGGGCGAGCACGCCGACCGACGGGGTGCCCTGCTGCTCCGCGAACAGCCTCGCGCTCTCGCCGATGGTGACGACCGACGCCGGGTCGATGCGGTAGTCGGTCAGCTCCTTGATCTCGGGCGTCAGCACCGTGAGCCCGCTCGCCGCCAGGGTGCGGGCGAAGTGGCGCAGGCGCGGCTCGTCGATCCCCTTCCAGTGCACCCCGTGCACCAGGATCAACCCGGGCACGGCGCGCTCGGGGACATCCGCCGGCGCGTAGACCCGAGCGCGCGTACCGGCGATCACCGTCTCACGCTCCTGCACCGGATGGCGCATCAGGTTGGCCAGCGCGCTCGGCGCCCGCGTGGCGTCGTCCTCGGTGAAGCGCGCCAGCAGCGAGGCGGCCCGCAGGTGCGCGCGCACCGGTTGCCAGGCGAGCGCCACCAGCGTCAGCAGGATCAGCCCGGCGACACGCAACCGGCGCGTCACTCGGCGAGGCGCTTCTCGAGGACGACGAAGCGTAGGTCGTCGCGCCGCGGGATCCCGAAGCGCTCGTCGCCGTAGGGGAACGGCTTGTACACCCCGGTGTTCAGGTAGCCGCGCCGCTCGTACCAGGCGATGAGCTCGAGCCTCTGCTCGATCACGGTCATGACCACGGTGTGAAAGCCGAAGCGCGTTGCCAGCAAGCGCTCCGCCTCTGCGAGCACCTGGCGGCCGATGCCACCGGCCTGCGCGGCCGGATCGACGGAGAACATCCCGAAGTACCCCTCTCCGGCCGCGCCGCCTTCGCTCGGCCCGATGCGGCAGCAGGCGACCATGCGCCTCTCTCCGCCGTCGTCGCGCTCGGCGATCAGCACGACGCCGCTCGTGTCGGCGAGGAGCGCGCGGATCTCCTCGGCGTCGGTGCGCTGTCCGTCGAGGAGGTCAGCCTCGGTGGTCCAGCCGGCGCGGCTCGCGTCCCCGCGATAGGCGGAGGTGACCAGCGCGAGGATGGGCTCGATGTCGGCTTCGGTGGCGTCGCGGAACGTGATCACTTCGTGGTGAAGGCCAAGTCTATCTCGCTCGGGCTCGGGCTGCTCGCCTCGAAGCCGCAGTCGGGCGTCGCCGTGGTGTTCTCGAACAGGTTCCAGGTCGGGGTGAACGCCGCCCCGGAGTTGGTCTTCACGGTGATGTTGGTGAAGGCGATGGGCGAGGGTGGATACTGGTCGCACCCGGTCATCTGGTAGGTCTCGAGCGCCGCGCCCTGCAGCTGCACGAAGTGGTGCCGCCCGGCCTGCGTGGTGAGCGTGGTCTTCAAGGTCGGCTGGGTGAGGTCGGCCAGCGTGATCGTCCACGAGGTGCAGCGGCCGGCGCTGCAGGTGCCGGTCCCTTCGATGGTGCCGCGCAGCTTGTCGCCCGGGCTGACCTTGACCAGCTTGCTGGTGTACGAGTTGGCGGCCTCGGTGAGGTACCAGTTGGCGATCGCCCAGTACTGGCCGCCGCCGTTGGCCGCCTCGCCGAACTGGAGCACCGGCTGGATGATCGGAGGGTTGGTGGACGGGGTGAGGCTGGGGAAGAGGAAGATGACCTGATCGCCGACGTTGCTCGGCGTGGCCGGCACGGTGAAGTCGGCGGAGAGGAAGCTGACACCGCTGGCGAGGTCCTGGTCGGCCCACTCGACCCAGCCCGGGGGCTCGGCGTCGGTGTCCGCGGTGATGGTGCCGCCGGTGGTCGCCGACGGGACCTTCGGCGCGATGGCGAGGCAGGCGGAGAGGGAGGCCGACTCGTCGACCGGGGCGGCCGCACTGTCGTCGGTAGCGCCGACCTCGTGCACGCAGGCCGGGTTCATCTTGCCGAACGGGGTGATGGCGGTGGACGCGGTGGCGCTGAGCGCGTGGTCCGGCGCCGCCGACAGATCGCTGGTGCCCGAGGCGTCGCTGCTGGTTTCCCCCGAGCAGCCCACGAGGGAGGCCCCGCTGAGAAGGGAGATGCAGGCGACGCGAACGAGGCTGAGGCGCATGTACGTTCAGGTCGCACGGGCCGCTCGAGCCGCCTCGTCTCAACCCCATCTCCCGGGGGGCAATTCTCGCCTCACTGTCGCTCGCCGTTCTTGCGCGAAGAAATGTACGACCCCGCCTAACCGGTTGCCGCCGGCGCTCGTCAGTCACGGCCTCTGCATGACCTGCTTCGCCCATCACTATCCGCCGGGGCAGCCATCCGCCATCCGCCCCCCTCCTCGCGCTCGCGGAACTCGGGCAGGAGCTCGCTGCGCGCGTCGCTGCCGAGGAGCTCGCAGGGGTCGAAGTAGTGCGGCGTCACCGCGCGGGCGACCAGAGGGGGGAGCTCGCCGGCGAAGTCCTGCACGTGCGGGCAGCGCCAGTGCCAGAGCGCCCAGCGCTGCGGCATCGAGGCGAACCACAGCACCTCCTTCACCCCGCCGTTGCAGTTGGTGGCGACGACGAGGACGGCCTGCGGGCGATCGGCCGCCCCCACGCGGAGCACCACGTCATGGTGGAACTCCCCCTGCTGCCAGTGCTCCAGCAGCTCGTAGCTCCCGAACTGCTCGCGC
>JAMFST010001171.1 GCA_026225435.1 Labilithrix luteola | reverse complement strand
GCGAGACGACGCTGCTCGAACCGAGGGTCTGCCACTGATTCCCGTCGAATCGCGCGATGCTCACACCTTCCTCGTTCGCCGCACCGGGGGTCTCGTCGGTCGTTTGCAAGGCCAGGTAGGCCGTACCGTCCGACGCGACCGCGAAGACGTTGCTGCAGCCTTCCGACGCGACCAGCGGAGTGAAGTCGAGCATCGGCGACGTCGTCCACGTCGTGCCCCGGGCCTCCTTGAGAAAGAAGAGGTCATTGGCCTGACCGGCCGAGCTCGCGGTGAACAATGCGTGCAGCCCTCCTGAAGCATCGAACCGAACGCTGTTGCAGCTGCCGCCACCACCGAGCTGATCGATCGTTGCCCACGCGCTGCCGTCGAATCGAAAGGTAGCCGAGCTACCGGTCTGGGGGTCGAGGTTGTACGTGACGCCCACCATCGGTGCGCCCGATGGGTCTACGGCGAGGCTCGCCGGAACGGAGTGGATGTCGTCAACGGACGGGCGGAACGGCTCGCCGACGGTGACCCACCCGTGCGCGCTCCCCGGATCGCCTGCGTCGCCGCCCGCGAGGCCGCCGCCATCGCCGCTGCTGCCGCTGTTGGCGTCGCCTGCGCCGCTTTCCCCGTCCGTGCTCACCTTCCCGTTGCACGCGGCGAGAAGAACGACCCAAAGGCTCAACCCCCGAACCCCACGCCCAAGCATGCCATCGTCGATGCACGATCCGTGCTGACGGCGAAAAATAGAAAATGCGCGATCAACAGCGCTTCTCGACCGCGCCACCGTGTGCCGCTCACTGATCCCGCTGTCGCTTTCGCCCTTTCTCTCGCTCTCGCCGCGGTGCAAACCGCTCCGCCACCCAGTCGATGAACACGCGCGCGCGCGATGTCAGCTGCCGCCCCTCGGGGTACAGGATCGACACCTGGCTGGGCGTCGGTCGGTTCGCGGGGAGCACCTCGACGAGGTGGCCGGCGGCGAGGTCCTCCTCGCGGCTGTAGCGCGGCACCTGGATGAGGCCGAGCCCCTCGCGCGCCAGCTCCACGTTCAGCATCGTCGAGGACACGGTCACCGACGTGGGCAGCACCATCTGGCGCAGGCCGCGATCGGTCTGGAACTCGAGCGGGATGACCGCGCCGGTCGCCGAGGAGACGAAGCCGATCATCTCGTGCCCTTCGAGATCGTCCAGCGTCCGCGGGGTTCCGTGAGCGGCGAGGTAGGCCGGGCTCGCCAGCGTACATTCTTCCAGCATGGCGAGCTTGCGCGCGACCAGGCCGCTGCTGGCGAGCTGGCCGACGCGGATGACGCAGTCGATCCCCTCGCGTACGAGGTCGACGAGCCGATCGTTCTCGCCGAGGTGCAGGGCGATTCCCGGGTGACGGGCGAGGAAGGCGGGCAGGCCGGGGATCAGGAAGTGGCGGGCGAGGACTCCGGGCGCGTCAATGCGCAGCGGGCCGCGTGGCTCGGTCGTGCCGAGGGCGGCCTCGGCGTCTTCCACTTCGGCGAGGATGGCGAGGCAGCGGCGGTGATACGCCTCCCCCTCGGCGGTGGGGACGACCTGCCGCGTGGAGCGCTGCAGCAGGCGCGCGCCGAGGCGCTCTTCCAGCTGGCGCACGGCTTCGCTGACCTTGGACCGCGAGAGCAGCAGATCGCGGCCGGCGTGGGCGAAGCTGCGGCGCTCCACGACGCGGGCGAAGACGCGCATGGCTTCGAGGCGGTCCATGCGCGCGAGGATGACACGACGCGCGGCCCTCGCGTCCGCCATTGTCCGCGTTTCGCGGACGCTGTGCGCGCGCCTTCGGTTCTAACGGGCGCCGTCGGTCGGAGGTACGAAGAGGGCATGTCCACTTCGAACAACTCGAGCACCGCCAGCACCAGCAGAGTCGCCCTCGTAACTGGCTCGTCGCGCGGCATCGGCGCCGCCGTCGCCGAGCGCCTCGCCGCCGACGGGTTCGCCGTCGTCATCAACTACGCGGGGAACGCGGAGCTGGCCGACAGCCTCGTCGCCAAGATCGGCGCCGCGGGCGGCAAGGCGATCG
>JAMFST010001170.1 GCA_026225435.1 Labilithrix luteola | reverse complement strand
GAAGCTCGACGAGGTGATCCTGCGCGCCATGCAGCTCGACGCCGAGACGCTCATCTTCGACCGCGAGCTCACCCCGGCGCAGGCCTCGGCCATCGCCAAGCAGAGCGATCTGAAGGTCATCGACCGCACCCAGCTGATCCTCGACATCTTCGCCCAGCGCGCCGAGAGCCGCGACGGCAAGCTGCAGGTGGAGCTGGCGCAGCTGAAGTACAGCCTGCCGCGCCTCGGGCAGAAGGACGACTCGCTCTCCCGACTCACCGGCGGAATCGGCGGTCGAGGTCCGGGCGAGACCACGCTGGAGATCGGCCGCCGCCGCGCGCGCGACCGCGTGAATCACCTGGAGAAGGAGCTGCTCCAGCTGGGCAAGCAGCGCGCGACCCGCCGCCGCAAGCGCACCCGCGAGGGGGTGAAGGTCGTGGCCATCGTCGGCTACACCAACGCCGGCAAGAGCACCTTGCTCAACACGCTCGCCCGCAGCGACGTGGTCGTCGAGGACAAGCTGTTCGCCACGCTCGACACCCGCTCGCGCCAGGTCTCGCTCACCACCGAGTCGGGGCTGCGCCTTCCCATCGTGCTGACCGATACCGTCGGCTTAATCCGCGACCTGCCGAAGGATCTCTTCGCCGCCTTCCGCGCGACGTTCGAGGAGGCGGCCGACGCCGACCTCTTGCTCCACGTGGTCGACGCCAGCGACCCGGCGCTCAACGAGCAGATCGAGACGACCCACGAGGTGCTCGAGGAGCTCGAGCTCGACAAGCTGCCGCGCGTGCTCGTCTTCAACAAGGCCGACCGGCTCGAGCCCGCCGAGCGCGCTCGCCTGATCCGCGCGACCCGCGCGACAAGCGCCGCTGCGCTGGTCATCAGCGCCACCGATCGTTCGTCACTCGTCCCGCTCGAGGCGCGTATCGTCGCCGAGCTGGAGCTCGCCATTCACCCCGAGGTACTCGCATGAATCTCTCAACGAAGAAGCTGATCGTGTCTCTCACCGTCTCGCTGTCTCTCGGCGTCGCCGCGGCCTCGTTCGGCACCGGTTGCGCCGGCTCGCAGCAGTTCCTCACCAGGGGAGAGATCGCCTACGCCAATGGCGACTACCCCCAGGCGAAGAAGGATCTCCAGGACGCGGATACGGACAAGTACCAGTACTCGGGCCAGCAGCTCGCCCGGCTCGCGCTCTATCGCGGCCTGACGGCGGTGGCGCTGGGCGATCGCGTGGAGGGGGGGAAGTACCTGGCCGAGGCGAAGATCCGCGAGGCGAAGGATCCGGGGTCGCTCACCCCGGACGAGCGCGCGAAGTTGGAGCAGGGGCTGAAGGCCATCCTGACGGATCCGCCGCGCTGAAGACGTCGTTCACGCTCGGTCCATGGCGGTGCTAAGGCATCGCCATGGACGACACGCGTGATCCGTCGCAGTCCGCCGCCGGGCCCCGTCCCGTGCGCGCCGCCCGTGGAACCGAGCTCTCGTGCAAGGGCTGGGTGCAGGAAGCGGCCCTGCGCATGCTGCAGAACAACCTCGACGCCGAGGTGGCAGAGCGCCCCGACGATCTCGTCGTGTACGGCGGGACCGGCAAGGCGGCGCGGAGCTGGCCGGCCTTCGACGTGATCACCCGCGAGCTGCGGGCGCTCGAGGACGACGAGACGCTGCTCATCCAGTCGGGCAAGGCGGTCGGTCGCTTCAAGACGACCAAGGACTCGCCGCGCGTCTTGCTGGCCAACTCGAACCTGGTGGGCAAGTGGGCCAACTGGGAGGAGTTCCGCCGGCTCGAGGCGCTCGGTCTGACGATGTACGGGCAGATGACCGCCGGCTCGTGGATCTACATCGGCTCGCAGGGGATCCTGCAGGGCACCTACGAGACGTTCGTGGCCGCGCGCAAGGCGTACGCGGCCCGCACGCAGCGAGACAGTCAGAGCCCGAAGGACGGCGAGGCCTGGGTGCTCACCGCGGGGCTCGGCGGGATGGGGGGCGCGCAGCCGCTCGCCGCGACGATGGCCGGCCTGTCCTGTCTCGGGATCGAGATCGACCCGACGCGCATCCAGAAGCGGCTCGACACGGGCTACGTGGACGAGCGGATCGACGACCTCGATCTCGCGCTCGCACGTCTCGAGCGCGCGGCGCAGGAGCAGAAGCCGGTGAGCATCGCGCTCTGCGGCAACG
>JAMFST010001169.1 GCA_026225435.1 Labilithrix luteola | reverse complement strand
CCTCCCTCAACGCCCTGGTGTCGAGCCTGCGCCCGCACGTCGAGCGCCAGCTGCTCCGCTACCCGGTGGCGGACGAGGACCGGCGCGACCTCCTCCAGACCACCTTGCTGCAGGTGGTGCGCCGTCTGGGGAGCTTCCGCGGCGACTCCAGCTTCTCCACCTGGCTCTTCCGTGTGACCGCCAACGAGGCGCTCATGATGATGCGCTCGCAGCGTCGTCACCGCGCCCGGCTCGTCGAAGGGCTCGATCTCGAGGACCTGGCGACCCTCCCGGCGATGCGCGACCTCGAGAGCGAGCAGCGCGGTGAGATGGGCGCGACGACGAGCCAGCGCAACGCGCAGCTCGAGGAGGCCCTCGCCGAGCTGCCGCAGGAGTACCGCGACGTGGTGATGGCGCACTACCACCTCGACCTCGGCCTGCACGAGATCGCCCGCCGCTTCGAGCTGTCGGAGAGCGCCGTTCGCTCCCGCCTGCACCGCGCGCGCGGCCGCCTGCGTTCGATCCTCGAGCGCGCCCCGGCCAACGACCGCCACTTCTCGGTGTCCGCCGCCGCGGCCTGACGCGTCGCGCACTTCGCCCATACAGTTCGTGCTCGCGTGACTCCGCGAGCCGGGGGTGCCTAGAGAGTCGGTATGGCTTTCCCTCGCCCGAAGGTCGTCGCGTTCGACCTCGACGGAACGCTGTTCGATTCGCGCGCCACCATCGCCCGCGCCTGCAATCGTGCGCTGGTGGCGGTAGGGCACGCGCCCAAGACCGAGGCGGAGATCGCGACCTACGTCGGGGACGGCGTCCGCCTCCTGCTGGCGCGCGCGCTCGGGCAGCCGGATCAGAACTACAAGAAGGCGCTCATCGAGGGGGCGTACGTCCACTGGCTGGCGGCGTACATGGCCTATCCCGCCGACGGCACCACCTGGATGCCGGGGGCGCAGCGAGCGCTCGATGCGTGCGAGGCGGCCGGCTTGCCGCTGGCGCTGGTGACCAACAAGGCGCGCGAGGCGACCCTTGGCCTGCTCGACACGCTGGAGATCCGCCACCGCTTCGCGGCCATCGTCGCCGGTGGTGACGACGAGCTGAAGCCGTCCCCTTCGCCCATCCTGCGCGTCGCGCGCGAGCTGTCCCTGCCCGTCGCCAACCTCTGGATGATCGGCGACGGCCCCCAGGACGTGCGCGCCGCGCGCAGTGCCGGAGCATTCGCCGTCGCCATCCGCGGCGGCTTCGCCAAGGAGGCCGCGGTGATCGCCGCCGAGCCGCACCTCACGCTCGAGAGCCTGGAGCAGCTGCCGGCGCTCCTCGAGAGCGTGCTCTCTACTTCTCCGTAGGCTTGACGTCGATCTCGTGGAGGCCGCTGCGTAGCGTCTTCATCCGCTGCAGCATGTCCTGGAAGAGCGGCTTGTCGCTCGACACCAGGTCCTGCTTCTCCTCCGGATCCTTCGCCAGATCGAACATCTGGTAGGCGTTGCCGAACGAGATGAGCTTCACGCCCGGCGTGTCGCCGTGGATCAGCGCGCGGCGCATCCCCGTGTAGGGGCCGATGGGCATGTCGATGTAGACGTCGCGCTCGACGAACGGCCCCGTCGCGGACACGAGATCGGGCAGCAGGCTGACGCCCGAGAGCTCCCCCGGCGCCGCCTTGGGGAGCGAGAGCAGGTCGATCATCGTCGGCACGAGATCGACGTGGCTGCGCTTCACCGGCACGTGGTGCGGCGGAAGGCCGGGCGCGACGACGACGATGGGGACGCGGATGAGCGACTCCCAGATCTCGACTCCGTGCATGCTCATCCCGTGGTCGGCGAAGGCCTCGCCGTGATCGGCGGTCACCACCACCATCGTCTTCGCGCCGAAGGACGACGCCGCCACCACGTCGAGCACGCGACCGATCTGCTGATCGGTGAACCACACCTCGCCGTCGTAGGCGGCGCGCGCGCGACCGGCGTTGGTCGTCTCGCCCGCGGCGAAGTCCGGCGCGCCCGGGTGCGCCATGTACTGGGCGTGCGGGTCGAAGTAGTGCAGCCACATGAAGAAGCGCTGGGACTGCAGCTCCGGCCGCGCCAGCATCTTCAGCGCGGCGTCGCTCACCTTGTCCCCGGTGATGTTCCCGTCGGTGTCCCCCTGCCCCGACGGCGGCTTGGCCGACAGATCCCAGACGTCGATCCCCTGAAGAAGGCCGGTCCACGTGCTGAAGTACCAGTGCGACGCCGCGCCCAGCGTCTCGAGCCCGCCGGCCTTGGCGCGCTCGGCGATGAACGTGTTGTCCTTGCCGTAGACGTTGAAATGTCCACCGTCGCGCAGGGTCTCGCTCGGGTACTTGCCGATCATCAGCGGACCCAGCGCCTTGCCGGTGTACGAGGCCATCGAGTAGGCGTCGTCGAACACGACGCCCTTGGCCGCGAGCTTGTCGAGGTTGGGCGAGGTCGGCTTGGCGTAGCCGAGGAAGCCGACGTCGGTGCGCAGCGTGTCGACGGTGATCAGCAGCAGGTTGTACGTTTCACCATGGAAGGTGACGGTGGGGAGCGCCGCCGCTGCGCCTGCGTCCGCACCGGTCTTCCCGGAGGTGTCGGCCGAAGTCGTGGCCGTCTGTCCGGCGATGCTGCCGGCGCGCTCGTCCTCCCCGCTGCAGTCCTCGTCGATCCCGTTGCCAGGGACGTCGAGCGCGTTGGGGTTCACCGAAGGATCGCGGTCGTTGCAATCGCCGCCGCCGAAGAGGCGCGCGGCGCCGTCGTGGTCGCGATCGGTCCCGTGGCGGAGCGCAGCCAGCATTGTGCGACCGAGCGGCGCGCTCTGCTCCAGGGCGAGCGCGAGATCGGTGTGCTGGTCGAGGTCCTTCGCCTCGAAGGCGGTGAGCGCGAGAATGGCAGCGGCTCCGGCCACGCCGGCCAGCGCGACGAAGCGCACCTTCACGAGCGCCCAGGTGGCGGCGTAGGCGAAGAGGGCGACGACCAGGAGATCGGCCGCGGGGCGCAGATCGAGCTCGTGACGACCGAGGACGGCGAAGAGCTGCAGACCCCCCTTGCTTCCGCTCGGATCGCCCGCGGCGATCCCCCAGCCGAAGAGCGCGGCGGCGACCACCAGCGCGACCGACGTGGCCACCCCCGGTCGCGCCGGAGCGGAGGGCGACGTCATCGCCAGGATGCCCATGGTCACCGGCTGGACCAGCGCCAGCCCGAGCGCCACCGCCGCGCCCAGCGCGAAGCCGCCGAGGAGCGCCAGCCGGATCCCCGTCTCCACCGGCGCACCGTCGGAGAGCACCACGGCGGCGAGCGGCCCCATCACCGCGGTCCACAGCGCGAGGCAGACCACCACGAGGATCCCGGCCGCCGCCCGGCGCGCGCGCGAACGAGCGAGATCGGCCGGCCCGAGCGCCGCTTCGTGCTCCGCGACCTGCGGAGAAGGCTCCCAGGGGGCAAGCGCCGCAGCCGGCGACAGCAGGTACGAGGCGAGCCCGACCGCGACGCCGACGAAGACGGTCAGCGGGGCGATCAACCCGAGGTCGATGCGCGCCAGCGCGGCGAACGGCGACGACGCCGAGGAGGTGGCGTTCGCCTCGAGCACGGCGACCAGCAGAGCTCCGAGCGTGGAGCCCAGGAGCGCAAGAGACACACGACGAAGCAACGGCACGGACGCGGTGTCTAGCGCGGTTTCCCTCCGGCCGGAGACGGAATGCCGTCTCGACCGCGCTGCGCCTTCGCCAGCGGATGAGCGCCGTCGTAGGCCTTGAGCAGGTGGTCCGTCGACACGTGCGTGTACCGCTGCGTGGTCGAGAGCGAAGAGTGACCGAGCAGCTCCTGGATGGCGCGCAGATCGGCGCCGCCGTCGAGGAGGTGGGTGGCGTAGGTGTGGCGGAGGGCGTGCGGGTGCGTGGGCGAGGCGGAGCGGCGGTCGAGGATGCGCCGGACGTCCCGGGGACCGAGCCGCGCCCCCCGGCGGTTCACGAAGGCGGCCTCGGAGGGACCGTCCATGTCGTCGCGCCCCCCGTCGAACCAGGCCGCCAGTGCATCGACTGCCGCATCGTGGATCGGCACCCGGCGCTGCTTGCCGCCCTTGCCCGACAGCAACACGCTGCGATCGTCGAGGTCCAGATCGTCCACGGCCAGCCCGACCGGTCGGCCGCGCGCTTTGTCGCCGTCGACCAAAAACCCGGTGACCACGTCCTCCGCCTGCCCTGACGGCCGCCCGTTCGCAAACGGTACGTAAACAACCTTGTAACCGTTCAGCACCGTACGATCCCAGCT
>JAMFST010001168.1 GCA_026225435.1 Labilithrix luteola | reverse complement strand
TTGGTCAAATGACCGATCGCTTCGCAGTTCGCCGCTCGCTCCGTCGACCGTGCGTGCATGCGGCCCCGCGGGGTGCGTTGCCGACGGATGGCTTCGCGTCGGCTGGGGCGAGCACGTGCGAGAGTCGTCGCCTGCGATCCGCGCCCCGACGAGGCGGCCTGTCGCGCGATGCTCGATCACTACGTGGAGATGAGCGCGCGCGGCGAGCCGGCCTTCGCCAGCGTGCCGGCCGCGGCGGTCGACGACCGGCTGCGCGAGATCGTGGCCGGCAAGCGTGCCGAGCCGGTGTACGCGAGCGCGGTCGACCGCTGCCGGCGCGAGACGTCCGGGAGCGCCTTCGCCTGCGCGATGAAGGCGCAGATCCCGAACGAGTGGGAAGCGTGCGTGCAATGAGGCGCCGCGCTAGGTAGCCTGGCGCGGCAATGAGCCAGGCGCGCACACGGCCACGGAGGTGGCGGACAGCCTCGAAGTCGTTGGCGCTGGTCACGCTGGTGGCCGCTGCCGCAGCGATCGGGGGGAGCGCGCTGCTGGGCGCGTGCGGCAGCTTCGACGACACGAGCGAGCCCACCGCGACGACGGACGCGTCCACCGCGAAGAAGGACAGCAGCGTCGACGCGGAGGTCGACGCCGACGCCGGCGCCAGCTTGCCGAACCACGCCGCGCTGATCAGCCTCGTGCAGAGCACCTTCACCGATCAGCTGGTGAAGAACCCGATCGTCTACTCCTACTTCGTGCCCAACACGCAGGCCGGGCACTCGCCCACGCTGGCGGACATCCAGGAGTGCCTCGCCTACCAGCTCGGCGCGATCATGCAGAACGGCGACGTGTATCCGCCTGCCGCGAAGCTCGCCGACGGCTACACCTGCCGCCCCGACATGACCACCATCCACCAGTCGCTCGACATCCCCGGGCCGGTGTTCAACGAGCTCGTGTCCGCGCTGGTGGTGGAGTCGGCGGTGGACAACATCGTGTTGCCGGCCGACACCGAGACCCAGCTCTTCGGGCTCGCCTCGCAGATCGTCGATCCCAACGCGCCCGACGCAGCGCTCGGCTTTGGCTGGCAGAACCTCGACGCGGGCGGTGATGGGGGCGACGGCGGAGACGCCGGTGACGCCGGGAAGACAAAGGATGCGGGCACCGACGCCGGGAGCGACGCTGGCGATGCCAGCGCCGACAGCGGCGCGGACGCGGCGGGTTGAGCATGCGCGCGGTCTTCTTCGGGACGCCCGACTTCGCCGTGCCGGCGCTCGAGGCGCTGGCGAGCCTGGCGGAGATCGCCTTCGTGGTGTGCCAGCCGGACCGGCCGCAGGGGCGCGGGCTGACACTGACGGCGCCGCCAGTGAAGCAGCGGGCGCTGGAGCTGGGGCTGACCGTGGTGCAGCCGACGAAGCTGCGCGACGGGGCGCTGGCGGCGCAGATGCGCGCGGCGGAGCTCGATGTGGCGCTGGTCATCGCCTACGGGCGCATCTTGCCGGTCGACGTGCTCACGGCGCCGCGGCTCGGGTGCATCAATGTGCACGGCTCGCTGCTGCCGAAGTACCGCGGCGCGGCGCCGATCACGTGGGCGGTGGTGAACGGCGAGCGCGAGTCGGGGCTCACCCTGATGCAGATGGACGCGGGGATGGACACCGGCGCGATGCTCGAGCGCTTCCCCTGCCCGCTCGGCCCCGACGAGACCGCCGGTGAGCTGTCGGCGCGGCTGCGCGAGCTCGGCGGCGAGGTGGTGCGCGTGGGGCTGCCGAAGGTGCTCGCCGGCGGGTACACGGCCGAGCCGCAGGACGACGGGCAGGCGACGCTGGCGCCGATCCTGAAGAAGGAAGACGGGCGGATCGACTTCGCGCGGCCGGCGCGGCAGGTCCACGATCACGTGCGCGGGATGACGCCGTGGCCGGGGGCGTTCACCAGCGGGCGCGGCGGGTCGACGGTGAAGGTGCTGGCCACGAAGGTGCTCGACGAGCGGCAGACGCTGGCGGCCCCGGGCACGGTGGTGCAGGCGGACAAGCTCGGCGTGCTGGTGGCCTGCGCGCCGGGGTTCGTCGAGCTGTCGCGCGTGCAGCTCGAGGGGCGCAAGCCCGTGACCGGTGCGGAGTGGTCGGGCGGGCGCGGAGTGGCGGAAAACGACCGGCTAGGTCTCCCGAAGGAAGCCAAGGCGACCTAGATTCACGGGGTGCCTCGTACGCCGCGCGTGAAGGTGAAGGCGGCGACGGACCCGCTCGCGCTCTTCGCCGAGCCGGTGGGGGCCTGGTTTCGCGCGTCGCTCGGAGCGCCGACGCGGGCGCAGTCGCTCGGCTGGCCGCCGATCGTGCGCGGCGAGTCGACGCTGCTGCTGGCGCCGACCGGATCGGGCAAGACGCTGGCGGCGTTCCTCGCGGCCATCGACCGGCTGACCCGCGCTCCCGAGCCGCCGCCCAGCGAGCGCTGCACCGTGCTGTACGTCTCGCCGCTCAAGGCGCTGGCGGTGGACGTGGAGCGCAACCTGGGCGCCCCGATCGCCCAGATGGGGCTGCCGATCACCGCCGAGAGCCGCACCGGCGACACTGGGATCTCGCGCCGCCAGCGCCAGCGGGTGAAGCCGCCGGAGATCCTGCTGACCACGCCGGAGCAGCTCGCCCTGCTCTGCGCCTGGGAGGGCGCCCGGCTCTATTTCGAGAACCTGGAGTGCGTGATCCTCGACGAGATCCACACCCTGCACGCCTCCAAGCGCGGCGACCTGCTGGCGCTGGACCTGGCGCGCGTGCAGCAGTTCGCGCCACGGATGCGAAGGGTCGGCCTCTCGGCGACGGTCGACGATCCGGCGGTGATCAAGCGGTGGATGGGGTGGGCGCCGCCAGATCCTCCCCCCCAGGTGGAGGTGGCGCGAAGCGCCGGAGGGGGCTTCCACTCAGACGTGGATGACGCCCGCTTCGAGCGTTTGAGCGGAAGCCCCCTCACCGCCTACGGCGGAGCTCCCCCTGGGGGGGAGCATCTGGTCGACCTGGTCACCGGCCCGGCCGGCGCGCCGCCGATTGTCGACATGCTATTGTCGGAAGGCCGGGTGCCCTGGGCCGGCCATACCGCCCAGCATGCGATGCAGGAGGTCTACGAAGTCATCACGCGGGCCCGCATCGCCCTGGTCTTCGTCAACACGCGATTTCAGGCCGAGTTCGCCTTCCAGGAGCTCTGGCGGCTGAACGAGGACAACCTGCCGATCGCCCTGCACCACGGCTCGCTGGCCGCCGAACAGCGGCGCAAGGTCGAGGCGGCGATGGCCCGGGGCGAACTGCGGGCGGTGGTCTG
>JAMFST010001167.1 GCA_026225435.1 Labilithrix luteola | reverse complement strand
GATTCCCACCGGTCACGAGATCCGTCTCTTCGCCGAGATGGACACCTCGGAGCACGCCCCGCCGACGGAGAATCCGGAGATCTGGCACGAGGAGCCGAAGGGGATGCGCGTGCTGCGCATGGACCACTGCCTCCTCTACGGCGACGACGTCGAGGGGGTCGCCAAGGTGTTCCAGGAGGTCCTCGACTTCAAGGAGGCCGAGCGGGTCATCACGCCGGATGGGACGCGCATCGCCACGTTCCTCAGCTGTGGCTCCAAGCCGCACGACATCGCCTTCGTGAATTACCCGGGGAAGAACAAGTTCCACCACGTCTCGTTCTTCCTCGAGAGCTGGCACGACGTCGGGCACGCGGCGGACCTGATGGTGAAATACGACATCCCCATCGACATCGGCCCGACCCGTCACGGCATCACCCGCGGGCAGACGATCTACTTCTTCGACCCGTCGGGCAACCGCAACGAGACCTTCTCCGGCGGGTACATGTACTACCCGGACAGCCCGGTGCGGACGTGGGCGGCCGAGCACCTGGGCAAGGCGATCTTCTATTACGACCGCGCGCTCAACGAGCGCTTCCTCAGCGTCGTGACGTGAGCGGATCGAGCGAGAGACCATGAGCACCACCAGCCCCGAGATCGGCCAGCGCATCGACGCCGGCGGCGTTCCTACAAATGTGCACCTGGTCGGTCACGAGACAGGTGGTCCGCCGGTGGTGCTGCTGCACGGCTCGGGGCCCGGGGTGACGGCCTTCGCCAACTGGCGGCTCACCATGCCGCACCTGGCGAAGCGGTTTCGCGTCGTCGCGCCGGATCTGCTCGGCTTCGGCTTCACCGAGCGGCCGGCGGACAACCGCTACGACAAGGAGCGCTGGCTGGGGCACGTGGAGAAGACGCTCGACGCGCTCGACTTGAGGCAGGTCGATCTCGTCGGCAACTCGTTCGGCGGCGCGCTGGCGCTGGCCTTCGCCATCTCCCGCCCGGAGCGGGTGCGGCGGCTGGTGCTCATGGGATCGGTCGGCGTGCGCTTCGACATCACCGCCGGGCTCGACGCGGTCTGGGGGTACACGCCGTCGTTCGAGAACATGCGCAAGCTGCTCGACGTGTTCGCCTACGACCGCAAGCTGGTGAACGACGAGCTGGCGCGGCTGCGCTACCAGGCGAGCATCCAGCCGGGGTTCCAGGGGTCGTTCTCGGCGATGTTCCCCGCGCCGCGCCAGCGCTGGGTGGACGCGATGGCCAGTGACGAGGCGAGCATCCAGAAGCTGCCGCACAAGACGCTGGTCATTCACGGCCGGGACGACAAGGTGATCCCGCTTGCGGCCTCCTTGCGGGTCGCCGAGCTGCTCCCCGACGCCGAGCTGCACGTCTTCAACCGCTGCGGTCACTGGACGCAGATCGAGCACGCGGCCCGCTTCAACGAGCTGGTCTCGGGCTTCTTCGCGGCCGAGTGAGCTCCGCGCCGCGCGCTCTCAGCTGGCGCGGCGCATGCGGGGATCGAGCAGCACGTACATCGCATCGACCACCAGGTTGCTCATCACGATGCACGCCGAGGTAGTCAGGGTGATGCCGAGGATGAGCGGCCCGTCGTGGTCGAGGAGCGACGACACCGCCAGCGCGCCGATGCCAGGCCAGCGGAAGAGCGTCTCCACGACGACGGCGCCGCCGACCAGCGCGCCGAGCTCCAGGCCGACGACGGTCAGCACCGGCACCAGCGTGGTGCGCAGCGCGTGGTGGAGGAGCGTGCGCAGGCGGCTCGCCCCCTTGGCGCGCGCCGTGCGGACGAAGTCCTGCCGCATCGCCGCGAGCAGATCGTCGCGCACCAGCCGCGCGTAGTAGGCGGCTCCGAAGATCCCGAGGGTGAGCGCCGGCAGGATCAGCGACACCAGGTGCTCGCCGTCGGTCCGCCCGAAGCCGTCGAGCGGCAAGAGATGCAGGCGGTGGCCGAGCGCGTACTGGAGCGTGAGGCCGATGAGGTACGTGGGCACGCTGGTGCCGACGACGGTGGCGGCGATGGTGGTGCGATCGAGCCAGCTGCGCGGCCGGAACGCGGCCAGCAGCCCGGCCAGCAGGCCCACGAACAGCTGCACGGTCACCGCGCCGACGGCGAGGAGGAGCGAGCGCGGGGCGCGATCGGCGAGCACCGCCACCACCGGCTTTCTCTGCGTGTAGCTGTGGCCGAGATCGAGGTGCAGCGGACCGAACGAGGCGCAGTCGGCGTGCTCCGTCTTGTTCGCCGCCGCGGCCGCGGCCGGCTCGGTCACGTGCACCAGGTGGCGGAGGTACAGCCCGTACCGCACCGCCAGTGGTCGGTCCGCGCCGATCTGCGCGCGGATGCGGGCCACGTCGGCCGCCCGCGCCGTCGGCCCGGCGATCATCCGCGCCGGATCGCTCGGCAACAGATCGGCGATCACGAAGGTGAGCGTGGCGACCGCCCACAGGACGAGCAGCGCCGAGCCGAGGCGACGTACGAGCCGGCGGATCATCGCGCGCTGCCGCTGCCGCTGGTGAGCCCGAACCCGGCGCGCTCTTCGCGGCCAAAGCCGAGCGCGAGCTTCCCCTCGCGCGGATCGCGATCGAGCCACACCGTGGCGATGGGATACTGGTACTGCGCGTGCGAGCGGAGGCCGCGCACGTACGGCTGCCACACCCGCAGCGAGCTCACGTCGAAGGCGAACGCCCACGGCGCGCGGTCGACGACGATCGATCCCGCCTCGTCGTACAGCGCCCGGCGCACCTCGGGGCTGATCTCCCGGTGCGCGCGCGTCATCAGCGTCTCCAGCCGGTCGTCGACGAAGAACGACATGTTGTTGGAGTCGGTGTCGCTGATGGCCGCGCGCGAGAAGAGCGGCTCGAAGAAGTCGCTCGCGTCGGGATAGTCCTGCTGCCAGCCCTGGTGGCTGATGGCCGCGTGCCCGCGCGCGTGGGTGCGCGCCATGAACGTCGGGTAGCTGGCCAGCCGGATGTCCAGGTGCAGTCCGAGCGGCGCCAGCTCCTCGGCGAGCAGCTGCGCGGTGAGCTCGTTGATGTCCTGCTTCACGATCAGGTACGGGATCGGCTTCGGCCAGCCGCCCGCGAGCCCCGCCTTCACCATGTGCGCGCGCGCCGCGGCCGGGTCGTACACCTGTCCAGGGAGGTCGGCGCGGAACCCCTCGATGGTCGGCGGCAGCAGCTGGCCGGTCGGGCGCAGCAGACCCGGTTTCAGCTTCGCCCATTGCTCGCGGTCGAGCGCAGCGGCCACCGCGCGTCGCACCTCCACGTTGTCGAAGGGGGGCGTCTCGACGTTCATCGCCTCGCCCCACACCTGCCGGAACGGCTCCACCGCGCGCGAGCTCGCCCAGCGCGCATCGGCGCGGAAGCCGGTCGCATCGGGTCCCGACAGCTCGCTCACCACGTCGAGCGCGCCGCTCTCCAGCTTGAAGCGCTGGGTGAGCGCCGGCATGCTGAAGATCATGTTCATGCCGTCGAGGTAGGGGAGGCCGGGACGGAAGTAGCCCTCGTGGCGCACCAGGGTCAGCTGGCGTCCGCGCTCCCAGCCGCCGGGCGTCATCTTGAACGGGCCGGCGCCACAGGCGACGAAGCTCTCGTCGTACCGCTCGCCGGCGCCGGGGCACACCAGCCGCGCGGGGAGCAGCGCGAGCAGCTTGGGGAAGGTCGCGTCGGGGTGGTCGAGGCGGAAGGTCACCTCGTACGGACCGGTGATCTCGACCCCGGCGAGGTGCGGCGCCTTCCCCGCGACGTAGTCGGCGTAGCCGGCGAGCGATTCGTAGAAGCTGGCGTAGGGATCCGGCGTGGACGGATGGAGCGCTCTCTCGAGCGAGCGCTTCACGTCGGCGGCGGTAACTTCGCTGTCGTCGTGGAAGCGCGCGCCGCGCCGCAGGACGAAGCGGTAAACGAGACCGTCGGCGGAGACGTCCCAGCTCTCGGCGAGATCCGGGGCCAGCGATCCATCGGCGGCGATGTCGACCAGGCCGGCGTAGATCAACGGATCGAGCTGCGCCTCGGTCCCGCCGAGCACCGCCGCGGGATCGAGCGAGCGGATGTCGTCGATGGTCGCGAGGTGCAGCACGCCGCCCCTTCGCGGCGTGAGATCGTCGGGATGCGCCGCCGCTTCGGGCGCTTGCAGCGGCTCGTGACAGCCGGGCGCCGAGGCGAGCAACCCGGCGGCGAGCGCCACCGCGAGCGCAGGGAGCAGGCGCTCACGGATCCAGGACATCGCGCATCCCTTCGCCCAGCAGGTGGAAGGCGAGCGCGGCGAGGACCACCAGACACGCCGGCCCGGCGAGGAGCCACGGCGCCGCCTGGTAGAAGTCCTGCCCCTCGAAGAGCATCCGCCCCCACGACGCGGCGGGCGGCGGAACGCCGGCGCCGAGGTAGCTGAGCACGCTCTCCGCCAGCAGCATCTGCGCGACCGCCAGCGTGGCGGTGAACACCAGGGTGCTCGCCACGTTGGGCAGCACGTGGCGCCACAGGATGCGCGGCGTCGACAGGCCGAGCGCGCGCGCCGCGGCGATGAACTCCTGCGCCCGCACCTGCAGCGTCTTGGCGCGCACCAGCCGCGCCGTCCCCAGCCAGCCGCTCGCGCCGAGCAGCAGGAGCACGGTGAGCGCGCTGGTCTCGTCGAGGGCCGCGCCCACGGCCATCACCAGCAGGAGAAACGGGAAGGAGAGGCCGACGTCGACGAGCCGCATGAGCACGGCGTCGATCGCGGTCCCCTCGAAGTAACCGGCGACGATCCCCACGGCGCCGCCGAGCAGCGTCGCCAGCGCGCTCGCTCCGATGCCGACGAAGAGCGACAGGCGCGCCCCCATCGCCAGCCGGGTGAGCTGGTCGCGGAAGATGCGATCGGTCCCCAGCCAGTGCGCCCAGCTCGGCGGACCTGGCGTGTCGCCCGGCCCGAGCCCGTGGACGAAGTCGCTCGCGTTGGCCTCGTACGGAGAGAGCAGGGGAGCGACGAGCGCGAAGAGCACCAGCAGCGCCACCAGCAGCCCACCCAGACGAGCCGAGGGATGCGCCAGGAGTCGCGTGCGCGTGCGTGCGTAAGGGAGCAGCAGCATGCCGGCGCGCTGCATGTGATTCGCTCAGTACCGGCTCGCGCGCTCGCGCGTCTCGGGGCGCCGCGCTCCGTCGACGAAGCCCTTGAGCACGCGGGCGAACTCGTCGGGTGCCTCCTCCGCCGGCGCGTGCCCCGCGGCGAGCACCTCGAGGCGCGCGTGGGGGATCTCGCGCGCCAGCCGGCGCCCCGCCGAGACCGGCACCAGCTTGTCCTCGCGCCCCCAGATCAGCAGCGTCGGCGTCGTCACCCGCGGAAGGCGCGCCACCACCGCGCGCGGATCCGACAGACCGCGCATCGTCGCCAGCGCCGCCTCGCGCGCCGCCGGCGCATCGAAGCGCTCGAACCACTCGTCCCCGCGCGCCTGCGGAAACGGTTGCCGATCCGCGGTGCCCGGCGCGG
>JAMFST010001166.1 GCA_026225435.1 Labilithrix luteola | reverse complement strand
GGAGGGGGCGTACAGACCTCCGACCTTCCCTGCGCCATCGCCGCGCTGCTCGCCACCAACTGCCAGAGCTGCCACGGGACCACCCCCACGATGGGCGCGCCCATGTCGCTGGTCCGCCACGCCGATCTCGCGGCGCCGTCGCCGAGCAACCCCTCGATCACCGTCGCCGCCAGCGCCATGACGCGCATCGCAGCCACCGACTACAGCATCATGCCGCCTTCGCCGAACGCTCCGCTCTCGTCGGGCGAGATCGCGACCTTCGACGCCTGGGTGTCGTCGGGATTCCCCGCGACCGGCTGCACGACCGGGACGGGCGCTGACGCGGGCGGCGATGCCGGCGGCACGGGCGACGATGGGGGATCTCCCGCCGTCGTATGCACCAGCGGCGTGACCTGGACCCAGGGCGACCACGGCTCCGCAGTCATGCACCCGGGCGACGCCTGCATCGCCTGCCACAGCGTCGACGACGGGCCGACGTTCGCCGCGGCGGGCACGGTGTTTCCCACCCTCCACGAACCCAACGACTGCGACGGCGCCAACCTCAGCGGGCTCGCGGTCATCGACATCATCGACTCCAACGGAGTCGAGACGAAGATCCCCGTCGATACGGTGGGGAATTTCCACGCCTACGCCGATCAGGTGACCATCACGCCGCCGTTCAGCGCGGCGGTCGTGCAGGGCAGCAAGAGGCGCGCGATGACGGAGCACCAGACGGTCGGCGACTGCAACAGCTGCCACACGGTCGAGGGGGCCAACGGCGCCCCCGGGCGCATCATGGCGCCCTGACGGGCGAATCCGAGAAAGCGCGAGCGGCTGCCTGGCCGAGCGGCCGAACGGGTACTACTCGAGTGAAATGGGTCTCCCTGTGCCAAATCGACCGTCTCAGCGCCTGCGGCTGGCCGCGAGTCATGGGCGCACGGAGGATCCGGCGCTGGCCCCCAGCCGGTCGACGGCAGGTGAGCCGGCGGCGCCGTCGCTCGACGACGCGCAGCTGCTCGAGGCGATGCGGCGCAGCGATGTCACCGCCGCCAAGGCGTTTCACGATCGCATCCGCGGCCGCGTGGAGCGCACCGTCGCGCGCCTGCTGGGCCGCGGCGACGCCGACGACGACGACCTGGTGCAGCTCGCGGTCATCGAGCTCGTCACGACGATCGGTCGCTTTCGCGGGGAGTGCTCGCTCGACACCTGGATCGCCATGGTCACCGCGCGCGTCGTCTACAAGCACATCCGCAAGAAGCGTGGCGAGAGGCGCCTGCTCGAGTCCGTGCGCCGCGACGAGGCGGTCAGCGCTGCGCCGTCGCGTGTCGGTCGCGATGCTCTGCTGCGCGACCTCGCCGTGCGGCTGCGCGATCATCTGTCCCTGCTCGACCCCGACAAGGCCTGGACCTTCGTGCTCCACGACGTCTGCGGGTACGATCTGCGCGAGATCTCCCAGATCACCGGGGCGTCGATCGCCGCGGCGCAGACCCGCTTGACGCGTGGTCGCCGGGAGCTGCACGATCGGATCGGCAGCGACCCAGAGCTCACGGGCTGGCTCGAAGACACCGTGGGGGAACCATGACCATTCCTCGCTATGCCGATCTGGCCCGCAAGGCCCTGGTGGAAGCCGACGCCGCGATCCGCCCGCGTCCTGCGGCGCCGGATGCGGCGGCGGTGCACGCCATCGAGGCCGTGCTGCGGCAACATGCGCGGCGACGGACGCTGCTCCGGGTCACCGGCGGGGCCCTGGCGATGGCGGCGGCCGCGGCGCTCGTCTTCGTCGGTGTCCATGGACGACGAGACGCGTCGACCACCGGCCGAGACGCTCCGGTCGCGCCCGTCGCGGCGATCGTGGTCCACGCTTCCGGCGACGGCGCCCAGGTGGTCGGCGGTCATCCGGAGGTGGGTGGTGACCAGGCGCTGCCGCCGGGCGCGCGCGTCGTCGCGCTTCCGCACGGCCATGCGCTCCTCTCGTTCGCTTCCGGCACCCACGTCAACATCGACGAGGGGGGCGACGTCACCGTCATCGACGAAGGGGCGACGCAGATCCTCTCGCTCGCCGGCGGCGCGTTGAAGGCCGACGTGGCGAAGTTGAAGCCGGGCGAGCGCTTCCTCGTGCGCACGGCGGATGCCGAGATCGAGGTCCACGGCACGTCGTTCCGCGTCGCCAGCGTGAGCGCCGATCCCGGCTGCGGGGCGGGCACGCGCACGCGGCTGAACGTCTTCGAGGGGGTGGTCACCATCCGCTCGGCCGGAGTGGAGGCGCGCGTCACGCCGGGTGGCAGCTGGCCCGCCGACTGCTCCGAGCCTGCCACGACGCCGCTCGTCTCTCCCGCACCGGCGCCTCGCCCCGTCACGACATCCTCGGCACGCACCGAAGGCGCGAGCGAGCACCCGGGGTCGTCGGCCGTCCCCGTCACCACGCCCGGCCCGAGCCCCACGAGCGTCCCGGCCGCGCTACCGGCGGCGGGATCGGACCTCACGGCCGAGAACGATCTCTTCGCGGCGGCCGTGGCGGACCGCCGGGGCGGAAAGCTCGATAGCGCGCTCGCTCGCTACGACGTCTTCCTCGCGAGGTACCCTGGCGCGCCGCTCGCCGAGACGGTGGCGGCCAACCGCATGGGGCTGCTCCGCGAGACGCACGACCCGCGCACCGCGGCCGCGGCGCGCAGCTACCTCGCGAGCTTCCCGAATGGCTCCGCGCGGGACGAAGCACGGAGTATCCTCTCGCT
>JAMFST010001165.1 GCA_026225435.1 Labilithrix luteola | reverse complement strand
GCAGAGCGAGCAAGGGGCGGATGTCGCGCAGGTTTATTCGGAGCTGAGCGCGGCGCAGACGAGCTATCAGGCGGCGATCTCCGTGAATTCGGAGATTTTGAACACGTTGAGCTCGCGGTTCTCGTGATCGCGTAGGTGGGCGGGGCGGCGCGCGCCTCCGCGGCGCGTGATGTCGAGCGAGGGCGAGCACCACGGCTCGACGGTCATCCCGACTTCGTCGCCGCGCGGCGTGTCGTTGAGCCACGCGATGTCGCCCAGACTCGGCTCCCCCGAACGCGTCCCATTCGGCGCCTTCGGCCGGTCCGCTGCCACCACCGCTTCTTTCGCTTCGCTTCCGCCACCGCCCGCGGAGTCAGTCGCAGCTTCATCGATGCGCGCGGATCTCTGCCGGCGCCTGCTCTCCATCGATGGTCTCTCCGCGCTTCATCTGCTCGACGCTCTCGACGAGAGACTCATGGAGCCGAGCCTGGTCCTGGTCGTCCGGGTCGAGAAGATTCCTCGGCGGCGCGGACGCCGCTCCGGGGCTCGCCGGCGGTGCCGGGACGGAAACGGCGTACCGATGCTGCAACGCTACTCGAAGGAAATCATGTCTTCGACAGCGGCGCGAAACCAGTCCCAAAATGACGGGAATCGATTCCGCAGCTCTGTTCCCGCGCTGGCAAACTCGTGGACTATGACGACCTCGGTTGGACGACCCGGCTCGATGCATGCCAGATCGTCTGAGTCCTGCCGACGAGCAAATGGGACGTATCGCGTCGAGTACCTTTGCCTCAAGCCGAGCATCCTCTTCAGCGCAAGTTCTCTCGGCATGATCCGCCAGGGTGCGAGGTTCACCAGACCTTGGTCAACAACGCGCGCAAGCTCCGCGGGTAAGGCAATTTGCACATCAAGATCTTCAGGAGTCAGCATCTCTTGAGTGGTCAGTTGGTTACTCCGATCGCCGGTGAGCCGCCAGGAAACAGGGACCGATACGCGCCGTTTCGGTGTGTCCCAGAAGACCATCGCCTATTGGGAAACCTGCGCCACGCCGCCGCGCTCCGACGTCCTGCCCAAGATGGCCAAGGCACTCGGCGTCCGCGTCGAGGAGATCCTCGGCGACACGCCCCTCAACGCCGTCCGCAAGCCCGGCCCCGTCGGCAAGCTGCAGCGCGTCTTCGAGCTCGCCTCCGAGCTACCGCGGCGAGATCAGCTCCTCGTGGCGGAGTTTGTCTCCACCCTCGTCCAGCGCCACAAGAAGGCCAGCTGACACTGGCGGCTCGTGACGGAAACGAGTCGACCCACCCCGCGATTCGCTCGGCACGCGCCGTGCTCCTGGGTGTTCTCCACGCCACCGACGTCGCACGCCCCGCGCCGAGCTCCGTCTCTTCGCGCCGCCCGCGCTGCCGAGTCGCTCCGCGCGGCTGCCGCTCCGGAGCTCGCCCATCCGCCGGCGGTGCGGGTCGGAAACGGAGACAGCGCACACCTCTTCACGGTTCGGTGGATGGTGCCGGGGCGATCCTTTTTGACCAGAGCCAATCAAGCAGCTCTCCAGCGTTCTTTGCGATC
>JAMFST010001164.1 GCA_026225435.1 Labilithrix luteola | reverse complement strand
CGAGCCATAGGCGCTGCGCAGGGTGGCGTCGCCCGTCTTCGCGTCGATGAAGGACACGTCGTAGAGCGCGTTGCAGGCGCCGTTCAGGTGCCCGTTCTTGTCCTTCTTGCACTTGTCGCTGACGACGGGGAACTCCGCCTTGGGCAGGTAGACGAAGTTCGCCTGCTCGACCCGCGAGAAGTAGGCGGCGAGCGGCTCCAGCGTCGCGTGGCACGCCTGGCAGCCGGGCCGCTTCATCAGGTTCGGCTCCTCGCTCGGCGCCAGCTGCGCTTGCTCGGCGTTGAACGACTTGCAGCGGAACGCGTTGTACAGCACCGCTCCCCGCGCGCGCGCCGAGGCGTACTTCTCGAGGAACATCGGCTGCGTGAGCAGGCCGGCGGCGTGCGCTCCGCGATCGGCCACGTAGGTCCAGGTGCCGGTCTCCTGCGGAGCGAGGCCAGCCGGCACGCGCGACGGATCGAAGAGCGGCTCCTTCTCCTCGCGCATCCCGAAGCTCGCCTCCGGTCCGCAGCAGCCGCCGCGCTGCACGTCGCGGTAGAACTGCGCCAGCGGGCCGTTCACGAAGGTCTGCTTGCCGGTGAGGATCTGGCGGAAGTCCCGGTCGCTGGTGAAGATGTCCGAGAGGAACTGCTGCGACTCGCGTGACCACCAGTACGGGAACCAGCGCTGCGCCTGCTGCCGTGCGCCGTCGAGCGGGAGCGCCGGGCCGAGCGGCTCGTGGTTGGGGAAGTAGAACGCGTTCCCCTGCCCCGGCCCGTCGTTGGGCATGCAGCGCTCGAGGCCGACCCCGCAGCCGCAGTCGATCGACGAGGTGAGCGCGAGCCGCGTGGCGCAGGCGACCGGCTGCCCCTCGTTCTTCTTCGCGAAGGGGCGATCCTTCGGCGGCGGCTTCACCAGCGGCTTGCCGGGTGCCGCGGCGACGGCGAGCGGTGCCGGCTTCTCTCCGGGCTTCATCGGCGACGCGGACGCCGGCGGCGCCGGTCGGACGAAGAGCGTGCCGGTCTCGGCGGTCTGCGCCTCCTCGCGGCAGATGCGCACGGCGGTCACCGGCTTGCCGTCCGGCCCGTTCAGCAGCGACTCCACCGGGTGGTACTCGGCGTCGGCGTCGGTCCACTCGCGGCCGAAGAGATCCTTGGGGTCCTTGGCGCGGTAGTCCTTGTACAGCCACCACGGCTTGACCAGGATCGTATATTTGTCCAGGAGCTTCTTGTTCACCGGGATGGGCGTGCCCACCTCCTTGGCGTTGGGGCGCACGACCAGGCCGCTCTCCTCCTCGGTGAAGCAGAACTTCCCGTCGGTCTCGAGGCGCTCGCGCCGCTGCCCGCCGCGGTAGAAGATCGAGACCGGCTTGCCGTCGGGCCCCTGGATGTCCTGACGGAACAGCTGCGACGGCCCGCTGGAGAAGTTCACGTTGGGCTCGAGCCGCAGCAGATCCATGTAGATCCGCGTGAGGCGCGCCGCGTACGCCGGCCCCTCGAGGTGCTTGTCCACCCAGGCGTCGAAGTCGAAGCTCGACTTCTCGAAGGAGGAGATCTCGTCCCTCGTCGGCGCGCGACCGACGAGATCGATCATCGCCGTACGGAAGTGCTTGTAGTCGTCGAGCGTGCGCACGGACGCGACGGCGCGTTGCGCGGCGGTCTCCGGCGCGGCGCTGGCATCGTCATGCACCAGCGGGATGACCGCGGCAGCGGCAAGCAAGACGAGCGAGAGAGTACGTCCGAGAGCGTTCACGGGAGCGAGGGTACGACGTCCGCGCGCCTCACCGCATTCACCCTCAGCCGTTAACGACCTCGGGCGCACGTGGTTTGTAGTCCAACGTGCGCCCGACGCTTTCCAAATGTCGTTTTGTCAAACGCGATCCGAGAGCCTGCACTCTCTCGCCCACCGAGAGGTCGGCGAGAAGTCGCCGGAAAGGCTGCAAAGCTAGGGCGGAGAGCGGAAGCGTACTTATGTACGCTGGAGCCACCCAACCGACGTTTTGCAGCCTTTCCGGCGACTTATCGTCGGCCTCTCAGTTCTTGCGACGGTGCGAGGGGGCGCCGTCGAGGATGATCGTCTTCGCCTCGAGGAACGGCAGCAGGCCGTCGGTGCCGCCTTCGCGGCCGATGCCCGACTGCTTGAAGCCACCGAAGGCGATGCCGAAGTCGGTGCGGAAGGAGTTGTGACCGACCGTGCCCGAGCGCAGGCGACGCGCGACCTGGTAGGCGCGGTCGACGTCGTTGGTGAACACCGAGGCGTTGAGGCCGTAGTTGGTGTCGTTGGCGATGTCGATCGCGTGATCCTCGTTGTCGGCCGCGATGACGCTCAGGACCGGTCCAAAGATCTCCTCGCGGGCGATGACCGAGTCGTTGCTGACGTTGCCGAAGACGGTCGGCTCGATGAAGAAGCCCTTGTTCAGGTTCTGCGGGCGACCGCCGCCGGTGGCGAGCTGGAAGCCGGCGTCCTTGCCCGCCTTGATGTAGTGCTCGACGCGGTCGCGCTGGCGACCCATGGCGAGCGGGCCCATCTGCGTCTTCTGGTCGAAGGGGTCACCGACGGTGACCTGCTTGAACGCCGCCGCGAGCGCCTCGACGAGCGAGTCGTGACGCTTCTTGGTCACGACGATGCGGGTGAGCGAGGAGCAGACCTGGCCGGTGAGCCAGGTGGCCATCGCGGTGATGGTCTTCGCCGCGGTGGCGACATCGTAGTCGTCGAGGACGACGCCGGCCGACTTGCCGCCGAGCTCCAGCGTGCAGCGCGCGATGCGCGAGCCGCAGATGCTGGCGATCTTCATGCCGGCAGCGGTCGAGCCGGTTAATGTCACCTTGTCGATCCCCGTGTGACGGACGAGGAGCTCGGAGACCTCACGGTCGGCCGTGAGGATGTTGAGGACGCCCGGCGGTAGGCCGGCCTTCTCGGCGGCCTCGGCCAGGATGTACACCGCGCCTGGGGCCTCGGGTGACGCCTTGAGGACGATGGTGCAGCCGGCCAGGAGCGCCGGAGCACATTTGTACGCCGCGAGCATCGCCGGGGCGTTCCAGGGGATGATGGCGGCGACGACGCCGACCGGCTCACGGTGGATGAGGCCGTAGTTGCCGCCTGCCGTGGGCTTGCGCTCCTCCTCGAAGGTGAACGTGTCGGCGAGACCGGCGTAGTACTCGAAGATGCCGCCCAGGCCGGCCGAGCCGGGGACGGACGCGGCCGAAACGACGCCGGACTCGCTG
>JAMFST010001163.1 GCA_026225435.1 Labilithrix luteola | reverse complement strand
GTCGTGGTCGTCACACCTGGCCGCGCGCGTCAAACGCGTCCCGGAAGCGATGGCGATGCGCCAGAACGCCCCGCGTCGGCATGCTAGCGTTCGCGCGATGTCCGCGGATTCGATCGACATCGTCGTCAACGGCGCGGACCGTACCGTCGCCGCCGGCACGACGATCGGCGCGTTGCTCGGTGAGCTCGGGCTCGCGAGCAAGCTGGTCGCGGTCGAGCGCAACCTCGAGATCGTGCCGCGCGCGCGCCACGCCGACACCGTGCTGGCGGCCGGCGATCGACTCGAGCTCGTCACGTTTGTCGGCGGCGGCTGAAGAACTGTCGAATGAAGGGGATGACGCCCTGATCTGAGCGCGTTCGGCTGCTCACGCGGCCGGTAGCGGCGCGCGCGGAACCGCCGAGGAGCTCGCCGTATCGGCGAACTCTTCGCTCAGCAACGCAGGGCGGCGGCGTGCTGCAGAAGGTTCGATGTGATCGCGCCGAGGAGCGCGACGCATGTGACTTTCGCGAGCCCGCGGACGAGAACGTGATCGACGCCATGGTGCGTGCGAAGGTGCGCGTTCATCAGCTCGCACAAACTCGCTCGAGCTTTGTAGAGCTTCTTGGCGTCGTCGGTTTGCATTCGCTCGCGCCACGCGACGATGGCGGGATCGAGATCGGCGTGAGGCCCGGGCGTTTGGGACCGATCGGGCACGGCGATCAAGACGTCGATACCCGCTTCCATCGCCGCGCTGATGCAACCGTGCGCGGCATGGTTGGCGTCGGCGAGCAGCGTTGCGGGCAAGGAGCCCGTGCGCCGCTGAATGTCGTGGAGCATCGGGGTGATCGAGCCCATGTCGCTGCCAACGTTTGTGACCCGCACGCCGACGATCGTCCGCGGCCCGCCGAGCGGTGAACCAGCGGTCGCCATCTGGACGTTGTACGCGGGGCGAAAACCACCGTCCGCCATCTTCATGACCCGCGCTTCGGCGTCGGTGGTCGACGCCCGCGCCGGCTTCTTGTCCGAGGGCCGACGCGTCTTCTGCAGCTCGGTCACCGTCGAGATCGCCGCCTCGACGCGACGTTGAAAGTCGCGTGCGGCGGCCATGCGTGCGGCGTGCTGCACACGGGTCAACTCGGGATCATCGGCCTGTGCGAGCGTCGCCTTGAGGTGCAGCGCAGCTTGCTCGCGACAACGCAGCAGGGATGCGTGCTGGCGAAACGACGGCGCGGTCGCCGCCGAGCGAATGCGCATGCCGTCTTGCGCGACGAGGTCGAGCGAGAACACGCCCTTGTGCATCAGCGACGCGAGAATGTCCGTCATCAGCTCGTCGAGTGCAGCGCCGTGGTTGACACGAAAGGACGACAACGTGTCGTGCCCGATCGCGAGATCTCCGACGATCCACCGGTACGCATCGTCCGTGCCGACGAGCCGCTCGATCTCGCGTGCGCTCCCGACGCCCGTCGAGATCGCGTAAAGCCACAGCGTCAGCTTCATCCGCGGCGACAGCGTCTTCTTGCCGACTGTGCCCTCGACGGCCTTCACGCCCCGGAGGAACGCGCCGAGATCGAGCGTGCCGACCACGTCCCACAGGACCCGAGCCGCATGCATCGGCGGCAGCGTGTCTGCCGGGATCTCGAACCGCATCACGCCCTGGTTACGCTGCGGCTCCGCGACCCGGGGTTTGCGGTGGTCGTTGCTCATGCGCGGGTAACAGACCTCGCCGGTCCGACATTTCCGGAATCGGGGGCCGCCGCCTCTAATCGACACTTCTTGAGAGGCCCTTCGCGCGGCGCGCGAAGGTTACGGATCGAGTTTCGCGCCGCACGCGAAGCGAAGGCGCGAAATAACCTCACC
>JAMFST010000136.1 GCA_026225435.1 Labilithrix luteola | reverse complement strand
TGGGAAGACCTCGCGGGCGCCGACGTCCTCATCGTCACCGCCGGCATCCCGCGCAAGCCGGGCCAGTCGCGTGACGACCTGGTGGCGTCGAACCTGCCGATCATCCGCGACGTCGCCAGCAACGTGAAGAAGCACTGCCCGGACGCGTTCGTGATCGTCATCTCGAACCCGCTCGACGCGATGGTCTACGAGCTGAAGAAGGTCGCCGGCCTGGCGAAGAACAAGGTCGTCGGCATGGCCGGCGTGCTCGACAGCGCCCGCTTCCAGCTGTTCCTCGCCCGCGAGGCCGGCGTCAGCGTCAAGGACGTTCGCGCCACGGTCCTCGGCGGCCACGGTGACGACATGGTCCCGGTGCTCGGCGCCACGACCATCAACGGCCTCCCGGTCTCGCAGCTCATCGCCAAGGACAAGATCGACGCGATCATCGAGCGCACCCGCAAGGGCGGCGGCGAGATCGTCAACCTGATGGGCACCTCGGCCTACTACGCCCCGGCCGCGTCGGCCGTCGCCATGGCGGAGGCGTACCTCCTCGACCAGAAGCGCCTCCTCGCCGGCGCCGCGTACCTCGAGGGGGAGTACGGCTACAAGGACTTCTTCATGGGCGTGCCGGTCGTCATCGGCGGCAACGGCATCGAGAAGATCGTCACCATCGAGCTGAACGCCGAGGAGAAGGCGATGCTCGAGAAGAGCGCCAAGAGCGTGCAGAGCGTCGTCGACGTGGTGAAGAAGACCGCCTGAGCGGCCACTCCAGCGTGATGTCCGTTTGATCGTTTGATCATCCGGAGCAAGCGAGCCCGGCCGGGCCCGTCACGCGGGGCTCACCGGACGTCAGAAAGCCTGCGACGAGATCGCGGCGTCACCGTCTTGTCCGGTGATGCCGCGTTTTCTTTCCTGGTGGGCTGCTGGAACCTTCCTCGTCGGCGTCGCTGCCGCCTGCGGGAGCACGAAGTCGAGCGAGCTCGGCGATCCCGGCGGGTCCGCAGGGAGCGGCGGTGACGCCGGCGGGCCCAGCCTCGTCGGATCGGCCAGCGGTGTCGGCGGCGCGAGCGGGCAGGGGGGAGCGACCGCCGGGGACCTGGTGCTCACGCCGGCGACGAGCACGCTCGACGTCGCCGCCGGTGCCACGCCGCCCACCGTGCAGTTCTCGCTGAGCGACGGCGCGACCCGCGCGGCCATCGCCGGCGCCACCTTCCGCACGGACCGGACCGACGCCGGGACCATCGGCTCCGTCAACGGGCTGTTCACCGCCGCGGGCGCGGCCGGCGGCACCGTCGTCGTCTCCGCCGACTTCGGCGGGCACACCGCCACCGCCACCGTGCTGGTGAACCGCCACGTGATCGCCAACGGCGCGGGCGACGCGCTCACCAGCGTCCCGCCCGGAGCGACCTCGCTCACCGCCTTCGGCGCCGGCGGTTACGGCGGCGTGGGGGGCGACGGAAGCGGTGGAGCGGTGAGCGCCTCGCAGCAGGCCGCGCTCGACGCAGCGGGCACCGGCGGTGACGGCGCCGGCTGGTTGTACCCTTACGACCAGACGGTGTTCCCGCGCGGCATCCTCGCGCCGCTGGTGCAGTGGAGCGTCGGATCGAGCGGCGACTACGACGCCATCAAGGTGCACCTCGTCGAGGCGAGCTACGAGTACACCGGGTACTTCGCCAGGCCGGTCCTGGCGAAGACCTTCGGTGACCACCCCATCCCGGCGGACGCGTGGACCGGCGTCTTCGACTCGTACCGCTCGGCGACTGGCGCGGAGGACGTGAGCGTCACCGTGACGCTCTTGCCGCACGCAGGCGCCGCCTTCGCCCTGCCGACTCGGACCTGGCACATCGCCGGCGGCGGGATCCGCGGGAAGATCTATTACCAGTCGTACGGCACGCGCTTCGCCACCAGCGTGTGGAACGACTACGACGGCAAGGTCTTCGGCGGCGCCACGCTGGCCATCTCGCCCGGCGCCTCCGCGCCCGATGCCGTCGCCATTGCCGGCAGCGTCGGCACGCCGCCGTACAACGACACCACCTGCCGCGTGTGCCACTCGGTCGCTTCCAGCGGCGCCGCGCTCGTGACCCAGGAGGGGCAGGACAAGGGCATCTCCGACGTCTACGACCTGGTCGGCGCGACCAGCGCCACCATCGGCAACGGCGCCCAGAGCGCCTACCCCGCGATCAGCCCCGACGGGACGATGATGCTGACCAACACCGTGCCGGGGACCGGTGACGACGCGCAGCCGTCGACGAGCACGTTCGTCCAGATCCCCGCCGGCACCACCGTCGACTTCGCCGGACTGCCCGGCGATCTCAGCGCGGTCTACCCGGCCTTCTCCCCCGACGGCACGCACGTGGCGTACACCGACGGTAGCGGAGGGATCGGCAACGGCGGTCCGCTCACGCTGGCGCCCGTCGATCTGGTCGGCAAGACCTTCGGCGCCCCCACGTCGCTCTACGCGCCGCCGGCCGGGCAGAACGCGTACTGGCCGAGCTTCATGCCGGCGAGCGACGCGGTGGTGTTCGAGAACGAGGTGGTGTGGAACGGTCGCGACTACGGAGGCACGCGCGCCGGCTGCGACACCAAGGACGGCGCCTGCCTGCAGAGCGGCGCGCACGGGGAGCTCTGGTACGTCAGCGCGCGCACCGGCAGCGCGCATCGCCTCGACGCGGCCAACGGCGACGGCTACCTGCCGCCGCATCCGAGCGCGCTCCCCGCTGACGTCGGCAAGGACGCCGAGATGAGCTACGAGCCGACGGTCAACCCGGTCGTCTCCGGCGGCTACGCGTGGATCGTGTTCACCAGCCGGCGCCG
>JAMFST010001162.1 GCA_026225435.1 Labilithrix luteola | reverse complement strand
GTTCATGTTGTTGTTGTTGTTGCCGGCCGGCGCCTGGTTGCCCGCGGGCGCGTTGCCGTGAGCGGCCATGGTGTTGGTGTTCGCAGCGGGCGTGTTCGTCGCCGGCGTGGCGCCCGTGCGCCCCCCGCCTGCCGGGGTGCCGGGCGTGCCGGGTGCGCCGCCGTGCTGTCCGCCACCCGCGCCGCCGCCGTGCTGGTGAGCAGAGCCCGCAGGGGCCTGGGCGTGAGCGCTGCTCACGACCGCGAGGGAGGACAGCACCGCTGCAGACAGGACTACCGAGAGGCGAACGTTCATTGGATAGGATCCTACGCTCAAGTCGAGCTGACCGAACAGACTCTCACGTTCTGCCACTTATTCAACGCTCTGCGCGATTTCGGGGTCGGCGTCGGCGCGTGTCGTAGCGCGTTGCTCAGCGAGCCCTTCCGCGCGCAAGGCGCGCTCGATCATCAACCGGGAGCGCGCGCCGCCGGCGTCGATGTTCAACCGCAGCAGCTTGCGATCCGGGTGGCGCCGCAGGTTGTCCTGTTGCCGCTCGAGCACCGCGCGATCCTCGCTGAAGATCTTGTGCTGCCCTTCCTTGATCTGCCGCGTGAGGTCCGGATCGCCCGGCGCGAAGTTGCGCGCCATGCCCCAGAAGTACCAGTGCGACGTCTCCGTCTCCGGCGTCATGAAGTCGACCACGATGCTCGACGCCTTGTGCTCCGGTGCGGCGTCGTAGCCCCCTCTGCCGGCAAGGGCCACGCCCACCTCGATCATCACGTGGCTCGGGAGCGAGAAGCGACACACCTGCCAGCGGTCGACGCGCGCATCCTCGGGGAGCCCGGCGCCGCGCAGCCCCATGCGCCAGAACGGAGGCGCGAGGATGTCCTGCATGTGGCGGCTGGTGATCACCTCGTGGCCACGCACCTCGGTGGTCACCGGCGCCTCGTCGATCTCCCGCTGCCCGATGGTGCTCGCGTGCACGTAGGTCTCGTGCGTGAGGTCCATCAGGTTGTCGATCATCAGCCGGTAGTCGCAGGCCATGTGGAACAGACCTCCGTCGTAGGCCCAGTCGTCGCTTTCGGCCCACGGGAGGTGCGGGAGCGCGGCGGGATCGGCCAGCGCCGGATCGCCCGGCCAGATCCACACGAACCCGTAGCGCTCGAGCACCGGGAAGGCGCGGATGGCGGGGAACGCCTCGACGCGCTGGCCGGGCATGCGCACCGCGCGCCCGTCGCGGCCCATCGTCAGGCCGTGGTAGCCGCAGGTCAGCTCACCGTCGCATACACGCCCGAGCGAGAGCGCCGCGCCGCGATGAGGGCAGAAGTCCTCGAGCGCGGCGACTCGCCGGTCGGCGTCACGGAAGAAGACGACCCGCTCGCCGCAGACGGTCCGTCCGAGCGGGGCGTCCTCGACGTCGGCGGGCCGACAGGCGACGTACCAGGCGTTGCGGGGCCAGCTTCTCTCATCCACGCAGCAGGAGGTTACGCCCGATGCCGCTGTTGTTGGTGAGGATCCCGGCGTTCATCGCGCCGGCGAAGCCGAGCCAGCCGAGGTAGGGGGCGACGAGCGCCGCGGCCGGGGCGTCGATGCGTGACGCGACCAGGGTGTACGCGCCCAGTGAGGCAGCATTGCCGGCGAGGTCGGCGAGCGCGAGCTTGGGCCGGTGCGCGCCGAAGAAGATGGGGGACCAGGCCGCGTTGAAGGCCAGCTGCGTCCCCCAGAGGACCAGCGCCGTCGTCCGCTCGCGCGAAGGGGGCGTCTTCCACACGCGGTGCGCCGAGATGGCCGCCGCGGCGTACAGAGCCGGCCACACGAGCGCGAACACCCGGTCGGGCGGGGTGTAGCTCGGCTTCTGCAGGAGCCGGTACCAGGCCTTGTTCCGCGGTTTTCGATTGATGAGGCCGCTCACCGCGCCGGCGAGGATGGACGCGGCGGCAAAGCCGGCGAGCGCCGCGATGGAGGCGCGGCGGCTGCGGCGAGGGGCCGGTGCTTCCTCCAGGTCGAGATCGACGGTCTCCTCCCAGCCTTCGTCGACCGCGCCGCCGAGCGCGTCGAGGGTGGTGGCGGTCTCACCAAGGAGATCCGCTTCGGTCTCGGTACCAACGGGCGGGGGGGCGATGGCGGTCATGCCCTCGCGAGGTGCAAACGGCGATCCGGCGTGAGGCTCAGCGGGAGATGAACACCCGCTGCCCGCCGATCGGCAGCACCACGACCTGATCCGTCGTCAGCCGTAGCCCCTCGCGGGCCATCTCCAGCGAGGCGAGCGCGTCTCGCGGCTTGTCCTCGCTGTTGAGGAAGCTGTCGTAGTGGATGGGCACCATCCGGTCGGCGCCGAGGTCGATGAACGCGCGCAGCGACTCCCACGGGTCGACGTGGGTGTGCTCCATGAAGTCCCGCGGGGCGATGGGGGCGATGGGGAGGATGGCCAGGTCGAAATGTCCAAACGTCCGGCGGGCGGCGAGGAAGTTCTCCTGGCAGTAGGCGGTGTCGCCGCCGTAGTAGACGGTGAGCCCGTGGTAGCGGATGACGTAGCCCGTGAAGGCGCGCGGCATCCAGGCGCGGTCGAGGGCGAAGCGCCCGCCCACGTGCTTCACCGGCACCGCGGTGATCTGCAGCGCCGTCGGATCGGGCGGCGTGGCCAGCGACTCGGTCCAGGTCTGCCAGTAGGGCAGCTCGCGCGCGGGGTAGGGGGCATCGGGCAGGTACGCGAGCTCCCCCTCGGGGACGAAGATGCGGCGGATCTTCGGCTCGAGCTCGGCGAGCGAGCCTTGCGACAGGTGATCGAAGTGCTCGTGCGAGATGAGCACCGCATCCACCGGCGGCACGTCGCCGACGTCGAGCCCGGGCTCCACCAACCGCGCCGAGAGCTGGCCCACGGTGCTGGTGAAGACCGGATCGGTGAGGATCACCTTGTCGTCGATCTGCAGCAGCGTGGTCGCGTGGCCGACCCACAGGAGCGCGAGCCGTGCGCTCGGGCGGAAGGGCTGGTGGATCTTGTTCGCGACCGGACGCGCCGGGC
>JAMFST010001161.1 GCA_026225435.1 Labilithrix luteola | reverse complement strand
GACATCAAGCTGGGCGAGGCTCTGTCGCGGGTGCCCGCGAGCGCGGCCAGTCCGGTCAGCCAGGTGGTGAAGGGGGGCCTGTCGATCGTCGACCTCGCCGAGCAGGAGGTGGCGCCGTCGGACGAGAAGCGGCTCGCGCACTTCCTCGGCACCGTCTACGGCCCCATCGCCCGCAAGCTCGGTCTGCGCGAGCGCGCCGGCGACGACCCCTCGACGCTGGAGATCCGGGTGACCGCGGTGCAGCGCGGCGCGGTCGATGGAGACGACGCAGCCCTGCGCGCGGCCGCCCACGCCGCCTCGCTCGCCTGGCTCGACGACCCGACGGGGTCGAAAGCGATCGATCCGCGGGCGACGGCGGCGGTTCTGTGCGCCGGCGCGCGGAGCAACGACGGAAAGCTGTTCGACGGGATACTCGCCCGGGCGAAGAAGGAGACCGACAAGCGACGGCAGGCCGATCTCATCTCCGCGCTCGCCAGCTTCACCTCCCCCGAGCTCGTGGCGCGCGCCGACTCGGCGATCACCGACGGCACCTTCGACCTGCGCGAGGGGATCGCCATCCTCTCGACCCAGCTCGCCTCGCACGCGACGCGGGTGAGCGCCTGGACATTCCTCCAGCAGCACTGGGCCGAGCTCACCGCCCGCATGCGCACCGACGAGGTCGGGAGCTACCTGATCGCCCGCATCGATTTCTGCGACGCTGACCACCTGCGCGAGATCGAGGCGCTCGCCCCGCGGGTCGCCGGCATCGACGGCGCGGCGCCAAAGCTCGCGCGGGTGGTGCAGAAGACCCGCGCCTGCATCGACGCGGCGGCGGCCAACCGGTCGAGCCTCGAGGAGCTGCTCGCGCGTCACTGAGCCCCCGCTGCAAGGTCGCCACAGAGGGGGGGCCGGCGTCGACGCGCAACTTGCCGAGCTGTCACCCCGGCACGAGCGTTGCTGTTCGCTCCCGTGCCGTGACCTGCCTCGGACGTCTCCGGCTGACCGCCGGGCTCCTGGTGGTGAGCGCGTGCCTGCTGGCCTGGGTCTTCTGCAAGCCGCTGCTGCCGGTCTTTCCGCTCGACGCCGCGTACATCCAGCTCGCCTACGTCCGCTGCTTCGCACAGTCGGGGCAGCGGTGTCGTCGTCGCCGTTCTCCGACGAGCGCTATCCGGAGATGGAGCGCTGGCACGACCTGGGAGCGCTGGTGAAGGAGCCCAGCGAGATGCGGCCGCTCGCGCCGTTGTGATGGCGTGCTTCCTGCTTCGTAGCGCCGTATGGCCGCCAAGAAAAAGTCGAAGGACCGTTCCGCCGTCTCCGCTCTCCTCATCCGCCAGCACAACGAGGTGAAGGCGATCTTCAAGAAGCTGGAAGGCGGTCGCGCCGAGCCGGGCCCGCTGCTCACCGAGCTTTCCAACAAGCTCTCGGCGCACATGGCGATCGAGCAGGACATCTACTATCCGGCAGTGAAGTCGCTGAAGACGGATCTGGTGAACGAGAGCTACGAGGAGCACTCGCTCGCCGAGCTGGGTCTCAAGCGCCTGCTGGCGACCGATCCGAAGCACGAGTCGTTCAAGTCCAAGGTCACTGCCTGCAAGGAGCTGATCGAGCACCACGTCGAGGAGGAAGAGGACGACCTCTTTCCTGGCGTCGATCGCAAGATGAAGGACGAGGAGCTGAAGGCGATGGCCAAGACGATGAAGGCTCGCTTCGACGAGGTGGTCGCCGCGGGCTTCGCCGCCGCCGTGCCCAAGGGATCGCCGGGCAAGACGTCGGCCGACGTGAGCAAGCGAGGGGTGCAGCGCAAGGCTTCGTAGCTACGAGGCCACGAGCGGACGGTGGCGCGCTGCGGCACACTTCGGTTACGCTCCAGCCACTCCGCGTGAAGCACTCGTCATTTCGCGTCCTTTTCTGCGCGGCCCTCACGATCGGCGCCGCGCAGGAGGCCGCCGCTCAGCCGCGTCCG
>JAMFST010001160.1 GCA_026225435.1 Labilithrix luteola | reverse complement strand
GGCCGAGCACGCCGTCGACCTCGGCTTTGAACTGAAGGAACGCCTTCTCGTGGGCGACGAGCGGCTCGCCCGTGAAGATGGCCTCATCGCACCCGGTGCACCACCAGCCCAGCGTCTTGATGGTGCGCGACTTCCCCTTGTACACGAGTACGTCGTCGCGCTTTTCGAACCGCATGACGCTCCCGCACTCGGGGCACGCCTGCGTCTTGATGTCCTTGCTCATGGCTCATTTTTCCTTGAACGAGATGACGAGGTACCCGTCAGCGTCCGCCGTGATTCACGTACAGCACGATGGCAGCGAGGGGCACGTGGTAGACGTCCTGCCAGAGGGCGCGGTTCGCGTCGCGGGTCATCGACTTGTCGAAGTGCTCCCGCATCCTGCGCTGGATGGTCCCGACGACCTCCTCGAGCGTGATGTCCAACGCCTCCGCACAGGTCGTCGCAGTCTTCGTGATGCGAAGCGCCCGCACGGTCACGAACGTCGCCTTGATCGTGGCCAGGCTGTAGTGGGGCTTCCTCTTCTCCACGCCGAGTCAGCGCATGGCACCTTAGAGGTGCCAGTCAAGTTTCAGCGACGCCGCCGGCATCTGCGGCTCGCTGCGCATCGGGTGCAGGCCGGTCGGCATCGCGCTGTTGTGCACAGTTGTGCAGATCCGGCGACGTCGGATGGCCGAGCGGCCCTCTGATTCAGGACGTGTTCGGGTTCGTCGTTTCGCCGACCATGTCACCGCTCTGATGACTGACCGGGGGCCGAGGCGTTGCCGTCCAGGACCTCGCGCACCTTCCTGGTGAAGGTCAGCGGCGTGATCGGCTTTTGGAGGAAGTCGATGCCCGAAGCCAGCACTCCGTGGCGGATCACCGAATTGTCCGTGTACCCCGACATATAAAGCACCTTCATCTCGGGACGGAGGGGGTGCAGGCGGAGCGCAAGCTCGTGGCCCGTCATGCGCGGCATCACCACATCGGTAATCATGAGATCGATGGTCGCGGCGTGCTGCTCGCTGATGATGAGCGCGTCTCCACCGCTCTGCGCCTCGAGGACGTGGTAACCGTGGCGGCGCAGGATCGTGCGCGCGAGGACGCGGACGGACTCCTCGTCCTCGACGAGAAGGATGGTCTCCGAGCCACGCAGGCTGGCTACCAGAGGAGCGATGGACTCGCTGTGCTGGGGGGCAGTTCCGGCATCGAGGCGAGGAAAGTAGGTCCGGAAGGTCGTCCCCCGACCCGGCTCACTGTCGGCCCGGATGCTCCCGGCGCTCTGCTGGACGATGCCGAAGACGGTCGCCAAACCGAGCCCGGTTCCTTTGCCCTTCTCCTTGGTCGTGAAGAACGGCTCGAACATGCGATCCTGCGTCGCCCGGTCCATCCCGACACCCGTGTCGCTGATCGCCAGCATGACGTGCGGGCCGGGAGATACACCGACGTGCGCGCTGGCGTAGCTCTGGTCGAGATCGACGTTCGCGGTCTCGATCGTCACCTTTCCCCCCCGCGGGAGCGCGTCGCGGGCGTTGACGACGAGGTTCATGATGATCTGCTCGATCTGCCCCGGATCGACACGGACCATTCCGAGGTGCGGCTCGGTGACGGTCGCCAGCTCGACGTCCGCACCGATGAGTCGCCGGAGCATCTTGTTCACGCCGACCACGATGTGATTGAGGTCGCAGATCCGCGGCTGGAGAATCTGCTGGCGGCTGAAAGCAAGCAGTTGCCGGGTGAGCTCCTCGGCCCGCTGGCCGGCCGCGCTGATCTCCTCCAGATCCGCGCACCGGGGGTCGTCCGGGCCAAGGTCGGCGGCGAGCATGCCGCTGTAGCTCAGGATCACCGACAGGAGGTTGTTGAAGTCGTGCGCGATACCGCCAGCCAGGTTGCCAATGGCTTCCATCTTCTGCGACTGCCGGAGCTGCTCCTCGCTGCGCTTCAGGGCCGCCTCTGCGAGCTTGCGCTCCGTGAGATCGGCCACGTACCGCACGCACTCGTCGTGCTCGAGCATGGTGCCGCCGACCAGGACGGGGACGCGGCCGCCATCTTTGCGGAGAAACTCCTTCTCGATGAGCGCGAGATCACCAGCGTCATCGGCGCGCCGATCGGGAGCCTGCCACTCGGGTGGCATGAGCGTCGCGAGGCGCACCTCGCCGGAGAGCAGCTCGTCGCGGGAGTAGCCGACGAGCCGCAAGAACGCGTCGTTGGCCTGCGTAAACGTACCGTCCTCGCGCGTCACGATCACGCCGATGATGGCGGACTCAATCACGCGGCGGAGCCGGGTTTCGCTCTCTCGCAGCGCCCGCTCCGCCTCGCGCCGGGCCTTGCGCACTTCGAACTCGCGCAGCTCGCGCTCGATGGCGGGAAGGAGCCGGGCGAGGCGCCCCTTCACGAGAAAGTCGTCCGCGCCGGCCTTGAGGGCGTTGACCGCGGCTTCCTCGCCGATCGTCCCCGAGATGACCATCACCGGGATGTCGAGGCCCGTTGCCTTGAGGAGGGCCAGCGCAGCCGGGGCGTCGAACGCTGGCATGGAGAAGTCGGAGAGCACCAGGTCCCAGCGCCTTCGCTCCAGCGCCTCGGTCATCGCTCCGGCGCTCTCCACCCTCTCGAAGCTGACGTCGTACGCGCGCCGGAGCTCGCGGAGCACGAGCGCAGCGTCGTCCTCGGAGTCTTCGACCAGCAGCACATGAAGTGGCTTGTTCATGGGCGATCCGTAGTGGGTGGCGGCTCGTTGATAGTGAGCCAGTAGAAGGCCAGCTGCCGCGCCGCCTCGACGAACTCCGCGAAGTCGACCGGCTTACGCACGTAGCTGTTGGCACCGAGATCGTAGCTTCGGGCGACGTCGCCCTCTTCGGTACTCGAGGTGAGGATGACGATTGGCAGCCGCCGAGTACGCGGATCGGCGCGGATGCGGCGCAAGACCTCGAATCCGTCGACCTTGGGAAGCTGTAAGTCGAGGAGCACGAGGTCGGGCGTCGCGGAGGCCCGGCGAGCCGCGTGCGCTCCCGTCGCGAGCACGTAGTCCAGGGCTTCGGCGCCGTCGCTGGCCACGACGATGTCCGTCGGGATCGCGGTTTTCCCGAAGGCTCGCCGGGTGAGCACGACGTCATCGGGCTTGTCCTCCACCAGCAAGATAGTGTGCTGCGGGCCAAAAGGACGCGTCATGGGTCAACTCCCAACTTTGAGCGAACCGAGGGTCCAGAGCAATGTCGTCCCCTGTCCGACACCGCTCTCTGCCCAGATACGCCCTCCGTGACGATCGACGACGCGTTGCACCGTGGCGAGGCCGATACCGGTGCCGGGGAAATCGCTCTCCGCATGCAGCCGCTGGAAGGGCGCGAACAGCTTCCCGGCGTAGGCCATGTCGAAACCCGCGCCGTTGTCCCGCACGAAGTAGACGGTCTGCCGCTCGCCTTCGCCCTTGCCCACGCGGGCGCCGAACTCGATGCTCGCGCGCGGAGACTTCGCCGTGAACTTCCAGGCATTGCCGAGGAGATTCTCCAGGACGACGCGCATGAGGCGCGCGTCGCCGTTGGCGACGAGCCCGTCCTGCACCGAGACGACGACGTCTCGATCCGGGTGCCGCTTGCGCAGCTCTGCCGCGACGATGCGCGCGAGCTCGGAGAGATCGACCCGGTCGTGACGCATCTCTGCGCGAGACACCCGCGACAGGTGCAGGAGGTCGTCGATCAACTCGCCCATCCGCTGCGCCGCCGCGCGCACCCGGCGAAGGTAATCCTGTCCAGTCGCGTCGAGCTGGGGCCCGTAGTCCTCGAGGAGCGCCTGGCTGAAGCCGTCGATGCTCCGCAGTGGGGCGCGCAGGTCGTGCGAGACCGAGTAACTGAACGCCTCGAGCTCCTTGTTCTTGCGCTCGACGTCCTCGAGCAGGGCGCTCCTCGTCTCGGCGAGCTCGCGCGCCGCCCGCGCCTCCGTCGCGTCCATCTCCATGCGCAGGAGCTGGTTGCGAATGCTCCGGTTCTCGTCCTCGAACTGCTTGCGGCGGATCTGGGCGAGGACGCGCGCCTTGAGCACCGACAGATCGCTCGACTTGGCGATGTAGTCGTCCGCGCCGGCGCCGAGGCCGCGGATGGTCGCGTCGCGATCTTCGAGCGCCGTCAGCATGATGAGCGGCATGTCGCGCGTGCCCGGCGCCGACTTGAGCCGGCGGCAGGTCTCTTCGCCGCCGAGGCCGGGCATGAGGAGATCGAGCAGGATGCAGTCGACGCCCTGCACGCTGAGGAGCTCGAGCGCCTCCTCGCCCGAGTGCGCGAGGATGACGTCGTAACCGTCGGTGCGGAGCATGTCGGCGAGACCGTGCAGGTAGGTCAAGCTGTCGTCGACCGCGAGGATCTTCTTCGGCCCGAGCACGCTCGCGGTGTCTTCGCGCTGCAGCGATCCCCCGGCGCTCCGCAGGATGGCTGCGAGGCGCGCCAGGATGACCGTCACGTCCTCGTCCTTGCGAACGAAGGCGTCGGCACCGGCGTCGAGCGCGTCGAGCTCGGCTCCGTCCACCTCCGATCCCGTCAGGAGGAGGCACGGGGTGCGCCGCAGCGCCGCGTCGAGGCGCAGACGGCGAATCACCGTCGCCCCGTGGATGCCCGGGAGCACGCCGTCGACGACGATGGCGGTCGGCCGGAGATCCGCGGCGACGCGCAGGCCCTCTTCGCCGCTCGTCGCGAGGACGACCTGATGACCCGCCTCGGTCAAGGCGCGTCGCAGCTCCTCGCGGAAGGTGATGCTGTCGTCGATGACCAGGATGGTGGCCCTCGCGGAGCTGGCCTGGTCCTGGCCGCGCCGAACGAGCTCCCGGGCGCGCGCGACGACGTACCCCATGTCGTAGGGCTTGCCGACGTAGTCGTCGGCCCCCGTCTTCATCCCCCGCAAGCGATCGCGAACTTCGGACTCCGCCGAGAGGAGGATGACCGGGATGGATCCGCCGGGCGACGCGCGCAGCTCGGCGAGGAGATCGATCCCGTCCCCGTCGGGGAGCATCACGTCGAGGATCACCAGCGCGAACGGCTCGCGAGCCAGCGCCGCGCGCGCCTCGGTGAGGCTCCGGCAAGGGACCGGGTGAAGACCAGCGGCGGCCAGACCGTTGGTGAGATCCATTCGCACCGTCAGGCTGTCGTCGACGACGAGGATGGCGGTGCTCGGGCTCATCGCGGGTCGTCTCCGCGGCGGGGAGCCACCAGTGCGGCGAGCGCGGGACCGAGCTCTCCGAGCCGCAGGACGCGCTCGGCCGCGCCGAGCAGGATCGCTTCGCGCGGCATCCCGAAGACGACCGAGCTGCGCTCGTCTTGAGCGAGCGTCGAGCCGCCGGCGGTGCGGATCGCCAGCAGGCCGGACGCGCCGTCGCGCCCCATCCCGGTCATCAAACAGGCCGCGCACTGCGCCCCCATCTCCACGGCGATCGACTCGAAGAGGACGTCCACCGAGGGACGACAGGAGTGCCGCTCCGGCGTGCTCGTGAGCCGGAGCCGCCCGCCGCGAACGACGAGGTGCTGGTCCGGGGGTGCCATCCTCACGCGACCCGGCGGACCCACGAGCGCCTCGCCGTCGACCGCGAAGGACACCCGGTGGTCCGTCTGCCCGTCGAGCCAGTCGGCGAAGGCGGCACCGAACGGCTTTCCGATGTGGAGCACGAAGAGAATGGGCAGCGGAAATGGGGCCGGGAGCGAGCGCAGGACCTCGACGATCGCGGCCGGGCCGCCCGTCGACGCTCCGAGAGCGATGAGGCTCAGCGGCAGCGCGCTGCCGGCGGTCGGGTGCATGCCGGTGGTCGTCGCGGAGACCGCGCGCATCTGCGACGAGCCCAGCCCGAGTCGCGCCCGCGGGTGGGTGATCACCTTGATGCGCGCGACCATCTTCACCGCCTGCAAGAGCCGGTGCTCCCAGTCCCCGTCCGGCTCCTCGCCGGTGGGCTTGTCCAGTACGTCGACCGCTCCCGCCGCGAGCGCCTCGTAGGTCCGGAAAAGCTCGCCGCGGTTGGTGGAGGCCGACACGATGAGGATCGGCGTCGGGCAGTACGCCATGATGTACTCGGTGGCCGCGAGCCCCGTCATCACCGGCAGCATCATGTCGAGGGTGACGACGTCCGGCCGGAGCTCACGGCAAAGCTCGATGGCGCGCTTGCCGTCCTCCGCTTCGGCGATGACCTCGATCCCTTCGTCGGAGCCGAGCACCTCGACGAGGCGCTTGCGCACCGTGACCGAGTCTTCCACGACGATTACGCGAATTTTCGTCATCCTTCCCCCAGGAGCCCGCGGATGATCCGGAGGAGCTCGGTCTGATTGAACTCCCCTTTGATGATGTAGGCCGATGCGCCGGCCTCGGCGCCGCGCCGGCGATCCTCGGGCGACGCGCGCGACGTCACCAGGATCGCCGGGGTCTCGCGGAGCCGCGGATCGCCCCGCGTCTGCTCGACGAAGGTGAAGCCGTCCATGCCGGGCATCTCCACGTCGACCAGGAAGAGGGCGTGACGCCGCGCCTTCGCCTTCTCCAGCCCCTCGATGGCCGAGGAAGCGACCTCCACCTCGTAGCCGGCCGACTCGAGGATGCTCTGCTCGAGCATGCGCGTGGTCAGCGAGTCGTCGATGACGAGGAGCGGGTCCCGCGCCACGGTCGCCCCCCCCGCGTGCACCTCGGTCCGCTCCGTGCGTCGGGCCCGTGAGACGATGACCTCGGGGTCGAGCACCAGCCGCGGGTCGCCGGAGGCATCGAGCGAAGCGGCCGCCACGATGGGCTCGACGTGCGCGAAGGGGGACAGCGCGCGCAGGACCAGGGTCTCGATTCCGAGCAAGGCGTCGACGGCGATGGCCGCGGAAGAACCGCCCGCTTCGATCACCAGGGTCGCCCGGCTGCTCACCTCCGGCGAGACCCGCAGTGACGTCGTGGCGACACGGCCGAGGAGGTTCTGGAGCGGAACGAAGGGGATCGCCTCCCCGGCGTGGACGATGGTGTCCCCCGACGCCGTCTCGGCGACCTGTTGCCTCTCGAGCCGGATCGCCTCCCGGACGGCGTCGACGGGGATGGCCGCGCGGATCCCTCCGGCCTCGACCACGAGCGCTTCGAGCGACGCGACGGAGACCGGGACGGAGATCTCGAAGCTCGTCCCCCGCCCCGTCTCCGTCTCCATGCGCACTTCGCCGCCCAGCCGCGCGACCGCCTCGCGGACGACGTCCAGCCCGACGCCGCGGCCGGAGACCTCCGTGACCTCGGAGGAGGTCGTGACGCCGCCTTTCATGAGGAGGTGGAGGAGCTCGTTGCGATCGGGGCGTCGCCCATCGGGGCTCGCCACGCCGCGCTCGCCGGCGGAGCGGCGCACCCCCTCCAGATCGACGCCGCGTCCGTCGTCCGTGCAGGTGAAGAGCGCACGCCGTCCGCTCCGCGCGACGACCAGCGCGACGGCTCCGGAGTTGGGCTTTCCCCGAGCGACGCGCTCCTCTTCCCCCTCGATGCCGTGGGCGACGGAGTTTCTCACTAGCTGGACGAGCGCGGCCTGGAGGACGCCGAGCACGTGCGCGTCGAGGCGCATCTCACCGCCCGTCGCGGTGAAGGTCACCCGCTTGCCCGTGGCGTGTCCGGCGTCGCGGGCGACTCGCTCGAGGGTGGCGAACACCGTGCTCGCCGGCAGGAGCCGCAGCTGCTCGACCCGCTCTCGCGCCAGGCGCACTTCGCGCGAGACGCGGTCGAGCACGTCCTCCACCGTCCGCTCGCAGCCGACGAGCTCTGCGCGAAGATGCGCCGTCTCTTCCACCGCGAGCTTCTCGGCGAGATGGCGCGCGCGGGCGATGGCGACGAGCGCCGTCCGCAGCCCCTCGAGACGCAGCTCGGCTTCGGCCAGGCCGTCGATGATCACCTCCACCTCGGCCACGTCGGCGCGAACGGTGGGGAGCGCTTCGTCACTGGCGGCGCGCGTGGCGGGAAGGGCGCCGCCTTCGACGACGGGTCCACTCAGCCCCGCGACCTCGACGGCCATGGCGTCGAGGAGCGCGAGCGCCGCGTCGATCCCCGCGCGATCCATGCGCGAAGAGTCGTCACGGAGGGGCACGAGGGCATCTTCGATGGCGTGCGCCAGCTCGGCGAGCCTGGTGTGTTTGACGATCCGTGCGGCCCCCTTGAGCGTGTGCGCGAGACGCAGCAGCTTGGAGGTGAGCTCGGCGGGCGCCGCCCCCTTCTCGAGGTCGAGCACGCCCTTCCCGAGCGCCTCGAGGATCTCGGCGGCCTCGACCCGGAAGTACTTGTAGCGATCCCCTCCGACGGTCATGGCTCGATCACGCGCTCGCCTGCGGCCTCACGAGCAGGAGCAGCTCTCGCGAGAGATCCCGGAGCTGCACCGCGGTCTGCAAGGTCTGCGACGAGGTCGCCTCGGTCTCCTTGGTGGCTTGCGCGACGTTGCCGATGGCGAGGTTCACCTGCTCCACCGCCGTCGCCTGCTGCTTGGTCGACAGCTCGATCTCGCGCGCCGCCTCGGTCGTCGTCCCGACGAGCGCCCCGATCTGCTTCAGCGACGCGGCGACGTCGCCGAATTGCTTCGTCCCCGCGTCCACCGCCTTCGAGCCCCCTTCGGTGGCCATCACCGTCGTGTTCACGGCGCTGCGCACGTCGTCGATCAGCCCGCGGATCTCCTTGGTCGAACCGCCGACCCGGTCGGCGAGCTTGCGGATCTCGTCGGCGACGACGGCGAAGCGCTTGCCCGCGTCGCCGGCCCCGGCGGCCTCGATGGTCGCGTTGATGGCGAGGATGTTCGTCTGCTCGGCGAGCTCGGACACGATGTCGAGGACCGAGCCGATCTGCTGCGACTTCTTGCCGAGGTCGAGCATGTGGGCGACGACCTGATCCACCTGGTGACGGATGCTGGAGATGGAGTCGTGCGCCCTGTCCACCGTGCCCACGCCACCGCGGGCGGCCGTGGCGGTCTCCGCCGCGATGTGCGCCACGCGCTGCGCGCTCTCGGCGATCTGGCGAGAGGTCGCCAGGAGCTCGCTGATCGTCGTCGCGATCTCGCTCATCGCCGTCGATTGCTCCCGAGCCCCGGTCGCCTGCTGGTTGGCGGCGGCCTGCAGCTCGGCGGAGGAGCTCTGGACGTGCCCCACGGCGCTGCCGATCTGACCGGTCAGCGAGCGCGTGATCGCCAGGCCGGCACCGGTGACGAGGAGAAGACAGAGCAGCGTGCCAACGCCGATGGTCAGCTTGGTGCCGTCGGCCGCGGCCTCCACCTCGTCGGCGCGTTGCTTGAGGAGGGCACGCTCGTCGTGCTCCATCTCCGTCAGGACCACGCGCAGATCGTCCATCGCCTTCTTTCCTTCGCCGAGCTCGATGAACTTCGCGGTCGTCTCGAAGCCCTGCGTCCGCCGCATCTCGATGGTTCGCTTCAGCTCCGCCATCTTCCCCGCGACGATCGGTGCGGCCTCCTCGACGCGCTTGGCCTGCCGGGGGCTGTCGGCGGTCAGTTGACGCAGATCCGAGAGGACCGTGCCGACCTCGCCGACCGCCTTCTGGTACGGCTCGAGGTACGCATCGTCCCCGGTGATGACGAAGCCGCGCTGACCGGTCTCGGCGTCCTTCAGCACGCTGAGCACGCTGACGACCCGCTCGAGGACGAGGTGCGAGCGCTCCACCAGGTAGCTGGTGTTCGTCAGTGACACGGTGCTCCGGTAGGAGACGGCTCCGATCACCAGGAGGAGGCTGAATGCCAGGGCGAAGCCAGCGGCAATCTTCTTTCCAAACGTCCACATGTCATCGCTCCTTGATCACGTCTGCCGCGCGGCCCTGCGACTTTACCGTCTCCACCAGGGAGTGAACACTGACGACT
>JAMFST010001159.1 GCA_026225435.1 Labilithrix luteola | reverse complement strand
GGAGGCGGAGGCGATCGCCAAGGCGCGGCTCGCTCGCTATCCGTCGGTCGGCAGCGTCGCCGTCCTCGCGCACGTGTACTGGACCGAAGGGAAGAACGCCGAGGCCGGCGCGCTCGTCTCCCACCCGTCGGTGCAGGCGCAGGACCTGGCCTGGGGCAGCCAGATCGGCGCCGAGATGAGCGAGATCTTCGGCCCCCGCCCGCTCGCCGAAGGGGCCGCCGCCTTCGCCGCGATGCAGGGGGCCGACCTGTTCGTCCTGCGCGCGATCGCCATGGACGTGGACAACCGCGGTCATCCGGAGCTGGCGTTCGCGCTCTCCTCGACGCTGTCGGTCGGCGGGATGGAGAACCTCGACTTTCTCCTCAACAGCGCCGTCTCGCTGGAGAAGTTTCGCGGGCACGCGGCGATGCTCGCCTGGCTCACCCCGCGGGTGCCGCCGCCGCTGCTGCCGCCGCTCTCGCAGTTCGCCTTCATGGACTCCCTCGATTCGCTGCTCTGGGAGGTGGTGCAAAGCCCGCCGCCCACCGAGACCGACGAGGGCTCGCAGTGGGTCTGGGTCTTTCGCGCCGCCTCCAGCCTGCGCACCCCGACGCCGCACCGGCCGGAGATCGTCCGCTACTACGAGCAGGCGGAAGGGCACGACAAGCCGCTGACGATCGGCCGCTACCTCCTCGGCCTGGTCGACGAGAAGACGGTGATGGCGCTCGGCACCGACGAGCGCTCCGTCTGCGAGATCGGCTTCTGGCTCGGCTACAAGGCGCAGATGGAGCGGCGCTTCGTCGACGCCTCGGACTGGTACCACGTGGCCACCGAAGTGGGATTGCCGCAGATTGGCGAGTATCGCTTCGCCTGGAACCAGTTGCGCGCCTGGCGAAAGGGCAATCGCGCCCTGTCGCGCTTGTGAAACCGGAGCGAGCTGGCTACTTGCCGCGCTCGCTCTTCGGCTTCTTCCCCGGCGGCTCCTTCATCTCGCGCATGCCCAGCTGCAGGCGGCGGATGACGGCCTTCTTCTGGCGATCCTTGTACTTTGCATGTGACGCGTCGCCGAGCTCGTTCGAAGCCTCGGTTTCCCGGTCGATCAGCTGGAACTCGCAGATGACGAAGATGATCGGGCCGAGCGTCCAGGCCGACGACGGCGCGCGCTCGAGCACCCGCCGCGGCAGGCGCACCGGCATGTCGACGACGAAGTGCAGCACCCGGTACTTGTCGCTGCTGAAGCGGTTGTCGTTGGGCGCCACCTCGTCGTCGCGCCCGGCCTGCATCTCCGGGAGCATCGGCTTCAAGTGGGGATTGGCGAGGCAATAGGCACGAAAGTCGAAGATCGAGTTCGTGCTCTGTCCCGGCATGACGAAGTTGAAAGGGAAGAGCTTCTTCGTCAGGTAATGAAGAATGGGGAAGATGTCGTCGCGCGAGCGCGTGACGATGCGAAAACGCAGCTTGTCGTAGATCTGCGCGGCCATCGTCTCCTGCTTCGACAGGAGCTTGGTGTAGAGCGAGTCCTTGTTCTTCCGCCCACCGATGAACTCGGTGATGGGGAATCCCTCGGCCAGCATGCTGCCGATCACCCGGTAGACCTTCTCCTCGACCGCGTGGAACACCTCCTGGTCGGAGAGCGGCAGGACGAAGAGCAGCTCGCGTCCATCGAGGTGATGGATGATGTGCATGCACTTGAGGATGGTGCAGGCGCACATCTGGCGGTGGCCGCTGCTCGAGGCCAGCAGCACCAGCTCGGGCACCGTGGCCCGCTCCACCGGCTTGGGGATCGGGTACTCGAAGTGCCGGCGGAGGTAGTTGACCGACTCGTTCTTGATCCCGGCGAGGCGGGCGCGATCGGCCGGCTCGTCGGGGTGGAACTCCTGCGCCCGGAGGAGCTCGTCGATCTCGGCGTCGCTCGTCAGGTTGAGGCGATGCCAGTCGATGACGGAGTCGCCCCGCAAGACGAGGCGCACCGCCTCCAGGTCCGCGAGCGTGAACTCGTCGATCCGCTTGAGACGATCCACGGGCCCCGTCGCCTCGGTGCGCTCCACGTTGGGGACGCTACTTCATT
>JAMFST010001158.1 GCA_026225435.1 Labilithrix luteola | reverse complement strand
CCCACCAGGCGGCGAGCGCGGTTGTCGATCATGGGGGGCGGCCCTGGCCGAGCTTTACCCTAAGCTGCTCGTCCCGTGCCGACCTCCGCCACTCCTCTCCCGCTGCGCCGTCTCGCCCGCTGCGCGTTGCTGGCATCTCTTGCGAGCGGCGCCGTCGCCTGCGCCTCGTCCCCTCCGCCTGCACCGGCGCCGGTGACGGCAGCGACGTGTCCCCCGGCGGCCGCTCCCCCGGTGGCGACCCTCGCGCCGGCCGCTCCGGTGGTGACGCCTCCACCGGCCGCGCCGGTCGATCCCGCCGCCGTCGCCGCGCGCGACGAAGCTCACGCCCGCTTCGGAGCCGCCTACGCGAGCGCGACGCACTTCGCCCAGGCCGGTGACTTCGAGAAGGCCGCGGCCGCGTTCGTCGCCGTCATCCCCGACCTCGCCCGCCACCCCGACTCGGCCGACGAGTTCTGGGCGCACAACGCGATGATGATGATCCGCGAAGCGCAGGGCGATCCCGCCGCGGCGCTCGCCGAGAACGACCAGGCGACGCTGGCCGCCGCGCGCGGCACCTGGCAACCGGAGCAACGCGAGACGCTCGCCTACCTGAAGGACCGCTGGCACCGCGCGTACCTGACGCGAATGCTCGCCGAGAACCGCAAGGGGAGCGTGCGACAGGCGCTGATCGGCTACGCCGAGTCGGCCCTCGAGGACTACCGCCGCAAGGCACGCGAGCTCGGCTCGAACGAGGACTCCATCGCCGTCCTCGAGGCGTACTTCGCGGCGCTCGACGGCAAGCGCGACGCGGCCCTCGATGCGGCGCGCAAGGTCGACCCGGCCAAGGACGACGACCTCGAGGATCTGTACCTGGTGGTCGTCGGGCTCGCCGCCGGCGGAGACGCTGCGAAGGCTGCGGAGGTGCGCCGCCTGATGCGCTCGTCGAAGGAGGTGCACCTCTCCGGCGCGATCATGCTGCACTGGCTCGGGCACGACGAGGCGCCGCGACGCGACAAGACGTTCACCCCCTGGCACGCCGGGCGATGATCGAACCGCGCGTCGCGCGCCTGTACGCGGCGCTCGGCATCTCCACCCCCCTCGACGAGGACTTCTCCTTCACGCTCGAGGGGGTCGACTTCGAGGGGCGCATCGACCGCGGGAGCAAGGACAGCCTCGAGGGGGCGATCCTCTGGACCGCCCTCGGCGCGCACCTGACCGCCGCCGACATCACCGTGCGGCGCGAGGGGGTGCTCGACCGGGTGGGCAAGCGCCTGCGCATCAACCGCGAGTTCCGCAGCGCCGACCCGGACTTCGATGACGCCTGCTACATCGAAGGCGAGGTTCCCGATGCCACGCTGGCGGCCCTGTTCGGCTCCGCAGAGGTGCGCCGCCGCACGCTCGCTCTGCTGCGCACCGGTCTGTTCCGGGAGATCAAGATCAAGGAGGACGACCGCGTCCTCTTCTACGTACCCTCGGTCGACTTCGGACGCGGCGCCGAGCTGCTCACCGCGCTCGTGGAATCACGCGTGCTCGTATCCGGGCTCCTCGCGGCACACCGGAGCACCACCGGCACGGACGTCACCACGCTGCTCCTGCCGAGCCGCACGCCACGCATCGTCGGCGTCGTCCTCTTCGACTTGCTCGGGTTCGTCGGCTACCTCGCCCTGCGCGGGCACGCCCCCCCGACGCCGGGGTACGGGCCGCTCCAGGGGGCGCTGCTCGTCGCCTTCTGCCTCGCGCACCTGGTGGCGCTCATCGCCCTGTTCCGCGGTCGGGCCAACTCGCTGCGCCTGGTGGTCACCTTCGTGGTGCTGGGCATCGCCGTGGACCTGCTCGTCGCCACGCAAGTCCTCCCACGGCTCGGTCTTTCCTGACGAACCGCCAGGTCAGAAGACCACCTCGCCCCCGGCCCCGAAGATCAGAACACCAGCTCGGCGTGCAGGCCGATCGCGATCCACTGCGGCGTGTACGGCTGCGAGTCGATGCCGGCGACCTCGGCGTGCGCGCCGAAGCCGAAGTGCGGGAGCAGGTGCAGATCGAGAGCGACGCCGGCGTCGTAGGCCAGACCGCTCGCCTGCGGGATGATCGGATCGTTCGTCGCGCGCCAGCCGTAGCCGACGTGGCCGTAGACGACAGGCACGATGAAGCGCCCGAACCCGAAGCGCACACCGGCGAAGGCGCGGTGCAGGTTCCAGTCGTACGCAGGCTCGTCGTTGTCGTCGTTGGCGAAGAGATGCGTGAACCCGTAGCCGATCTCCGGCGTCACGCGCAGATCGCGAAAGCGGAAGGTCTCGCCGACGCGGACCTTGAAGCCGCCGCCGCCGCGCACGTCGTTCCCGTTCACGTTGCGGATGTTGATGGGGACGGCGCCTTCGAGATCGGCGCCGATCTCGAGACCGGTCGTGTTGCGGCGGTCGTCGTAGAAGTACTCGTACGTCGTGCGGGTACCGCCACCGCCTCGGTAATAGCCGCCCCCGCCCTGGTAGTAGCCGCCACCTTGG
>JAMFST010001157.1 GCA_026225435.1 Labilithrix luteola | reverse complement strand
CTGCTGCGTCGCCGTGCTCCCCGAGCCGCTGTCGGTCGGCATGAAGAGCCACACGCTGCCGTCGATGCTCGTCTGCCCGGCGAGCTTGGGGGCAGTGGGAGCGCTCAGATCGTAGATCTGGATCGGCGTGCTGTTGCCGGCGGTGCTGCCGTACCAGTAGTCGGAGTCGGGGGCGAGGTACATGCGCCCGGTGTCGAAGCGCGCCGTCGGTGACCAGCCGGCGGTGCTGATGTTCAGGGTGCTGGCGAGCTTGGGCGCGTTCGGGTCGGTGAAGTCGACGGTGGACAGCTCGTAGCCGCTGTTGCCGTTGGTGTCGTAGCTCTGCGTGACGACGTGGGCGTACTTCTCGTCGGCGAAGTCGAGGTTCCAGCGGCCGTTGTCCGCCCCCCAGCCGGTGATGGCGCCGGGCACCTGGATGCTCCCGCCGAGGACGATGTTGCCGCCCGGATCGGAGATGTCGATGTACTGCAGCGAGCTGTTGCTGTTGCCGTCGTAGTAGTCGCCGTTGGTGGCGAGATCGTGCGCCAGCATGATGCTGTTGGCGTTGACGTTGATGACCCCGGAGTAGCCGGTGAAGGTCTTCTGCCCCACCGGGGTGATGGTGTTGCCGGCGAAGCTCACCGAGGAGACGACCACGTCGGAGGTCGAGGTGCCGTCGTTGGCGATCCCCCAGCCGTAGCTCCAGCCGTAGTTCTCGGCGACGGTGTACAGGACGTTGCCGACGACGCGGCTGTCGACGACGTCGCCGCCCAGCTGCGCCTGCCCGGCCACCTTGATGTTGGTCGGATCGGTGACGTCGAGGCCGCGGACGATCGAGCCGTAGAACGGCGCGCCGAACGCGTCGGAGCCGTACCAGTCGGAGACGATGACGACGGCGAACCCGTCGTTGACCACCATGTCGATCGGCGAGCCGAAGATCTCGTGGCGGCCGACGAGGCGCGGCGCGTCGATGTTCGTGATGTCGAACACCATCAGGCCGCGGTACGAGTTCAGGTAGTAGAGATAGTTGCCGGCCACGCGATAGAGATCGGTCTCCTGGACGGTGCGCGTCGACGAGCTCGACGAGCCCGAGGCGCTGGGGGAGGCCGCGTTGGTGTTGCTGGTCGCTCCGGAGGCGGCCACACCGGCATCGGCGCCGCCCGAGCTGCTGCCGGAGGTTCCGCCGCCGCCGGGCTGGTTCGGCAAGGGGGACGACTCGAAGGCGGTCTGGCCGACGACCGGCGTGGGGCCCGTGTCGTGGGAGGCGCTGCTGCCGCTGCAGCCGACGGCGAAGCAGCTGGCGAGGCCGAGGGCGGTGGCGCTGGTGACGGTGAGAAGAGAGAGGTGTGAACGAGAAGAACGGAAGCGACGAAGCATGAAGAGTCTCCTGACGAAGGTGACCGACCCCTCAGCAGGGACTGTGCCGCGCACCGTGCGACGTGAGCGCAGCACGTTTCGTCGCGGGAAATGCGATCTGGGCCACGCGCGTGCCGCAAGTGCGTCATATGGAGTCTGTGCCATTTGGCACACGACGATGTCCTCGGGATCACCCCACGTGAGCCGTCAGAACTTCTGCGACGTCCAGATCCAGCTCGAGTCGCCGTCCTGCGACGGAGAGGCGTTGGCCGGGCGCGCATCGACCACCGCGCGCGCCACCGGCGGCACCCCGCTCGACAGCGCGAACACCCGCCCCTCGACGACCTCCGCTCCGTCGAGGGTGAGCATCACGTCGAGCCCCTTGGTGCGCGCCGCCTCGGAGGGGGCGTGCAGCATGAACACGCGGAACTGCGTGTCGCCCGAGCCGCGCTCGACCGCCGGCCAGTCCTGCCCCTCGATCGTCACCGAGCGCAGCGCGGTCGGCTCGGCGAAGATGAGGCCGAGGGTGCGCGCGGTCGGCGGCGCCGTGAGGTGCAGCTTCACCGTGCGCCCGCTCTTCTTCGACCGCGCGAGATCGTCGGCGATGTGCGCGCCGTCGACGGTCGGGATGGTCTCGACGCGCACGGCACCGGTGAGCCCTTCGGGGAGCGAAGGGCCGCTCCCTTCGCTCGCTGGCATCGCGTCGGTGTCGACGCGCAGCGCCGCGTGACGCTCCCACGGGAGCAGCGTCGCTGGAGCCGCGTTCGGCCCCAGCGCGGCGCGCATCGCCTCCGGCACCGGGCCCCACGCGTGACCGTACCAGGCCGCG
>JAMFST010001156.1 GCA_026225435.1 Labilithrix luteola | reverse complement strand
GGACGGCGACGATGCGGCGCATGAAGCTCGGATCGGGGAAGTCGATGAAGTGGAACACGCACCGGCGGAGGAAGGCGTCCGGCAGCTCCTTCTCGTTGTTGCTCGTGATGATGACGACGGGCCGCTCGGCGGCGATCACCTCGTCGCCCGTCTCCGTGATGCGGAAGCGCATGCGGTCGAGCTCGTGGAGGAGGTCGTTCGGGAACTCGAGGTCCGCCTTGTCGACCTCGTCGATCAAGAGCACGAGCCGCTTCGGCGCCGCGAACGCGCGACCGAGCGGGCCCATCTTGATGTAGTGGCGGATGTCCTTCACGTCGCCTTCGCCGAAGCGCGCGTCGTAGAGGCGCTGCACGGTGTCGTAGACATAGAGCCCGTCTTGCGCCCGCGTGGTCGACTTCACCGGCCAGTGGATGAGCGGCATCCCCAGGCTCTCGGCGATCGCCTCGGCCAGGAGGGTCTTGCCGGTCCCCGGCTCCCCCTTCACGAGGAGCGGCCGCTCCAGGGCCAGCGCGCAGTTGACGGCGGCCTCGAGAGCTTCGTTGGTGAGATAGGTCGGAGTGCCGGTGAACCGGCGAAACGAGGAATCCACGAACCACCGTTAGCATCACGACCGTCCGGACGCGACGGGCAGCGTGGCAGCGCTCACGGCGCGAGGATCGTGAGGGCGGGAAAGTACGTCCGGTAGCGAGCCGCGTCGCGTGTGAGCAGATCCATGCGACCGACGACGGCGTGTGCACCGACGTAGAAATCGGCCATGGGAGAGCGCTTGGTTCCCCCGCGCTTCTTGTAGGCGAGGAAGGCCTTCCCCGTGAGGAAGCCGGCTTCGTAGGGAAGCGGTTCGCGTACGAAGTCGACGAGCGCCGCGTCCGCTTCCTCGATGCGAGCGAACTTCATGGTGACCTCGGCGAAGATGATCGGATTGATCACCAAGGTCGAGTGCTCGGCCGCCTTCCGGAGCGCGCTCTCCGACCACGAGCGCCACACCTTGTCGGCCGTGACGATGTCGACGATGACGTTCGTGTCGACGAGCGTCCTCACGGCTTGCCGCGCATGAGCGCCATGATCTCGTCCGTGGTCAGCTTGTTCGCGGGGCGGACGCTCCGCAGGTGCCCGATGACGCCATCTCCACGCGACGGCTTGTTACCACCGCGCGCCTTGCGCAGCCGCGCTTCGCCATCGACGATGTCGAAGGTGACCTCCGTGTTCGGAAGGAGCCCGAGCTCGTCGCGAATCTCCTGCGGGATGGTGACCTGCCCCTTGGTCGTGATGCGCATGGCGAATTCTTACCACGGCAGGTAAGACTGCGCCGGTTTGCCATGGTCCTTCGACCTGCCGACGTAGCTGAAGCAACGCGGGCCTCGCGGCGAGGCCGGCACCATGCTCATCTGCCGCCCCCATGATCACCGTCCACTTCTGGCCGACTCCAAATGGAAAAAAGATCACCGTGGCGCTGGAGGAGATGGGGCTCGAGTACAAGATCGAGCCGGTGAACATCGGCAAGGGGGAGCAGTTCCGGCCGGAGTTCCTCGCCATCAGCCCGAACAACCGCATGCCGGCGATCGTCGACGACGATCCGCCCGGCGGCGGCGCGCCCATCGCCATCTTCGAGTCGGGCGCCATCCTTTTGTACCTGGGGGACAAGACCGGCAAGCTGCTCCCGCGCGACATCCGCGGCCGCACCGAGGTCACCGAGTGGCTCATGTGGCAGATGGGTGGCCTCGGCCCGATGGCCGGCCAGACGCACCACTTTCGCAGCTCCGCGCCGGAGAAGATCCCCTACGCCATCGACCGCTACACCAACGAGTCGCACCGGCTGTACGGCGTGTTGAACAAGCGCCTCGCCGGTCGCCAGTTCGTCTGCGGCAGCGAGATCTCCATCGCCGACGTGGCCGCCTATCCGTGGATCAACCCCGAGGGGCAGGGGCAGAACCTGGCCGACTTTCCCGAGGTGGCCGCCTGGATGGAGCGGATGAAGGCGCGCCCGGCGGTCGCTCGCGGCATGGAGGTCGGGAGCGAGCTGCGCCGCTAGACCGCGGCGTCATTCCTCGTCGAAGCGTTCGCGCGCCCGCTCGATCTGCGGGATGTGATCGAGCGCCCACAGCCCGAGAGCCTGCACCGGGCCGCTGAGCGAGTGCCCCAGCGGCGTCAGCGCGTACTCCACCTGCGGCGGGACGGTGGCGAACACCGTGCGCGTCACCAGGCCATCGCGCTCGAGCCCCTTGAGCGTGCGGGTGAGCATCTGCTGCGCGATGCCGTTCGTCGCCCGCTTGATGGCGTTGAAGCGCTCCGGCCCGCGGCGCAGCAGCATGATGACCAGCACGCTCCACTTCTCCCCCACGCGGGCGAGCACGGTGCTCACGCGGCGGCAGTCGCCGGGGACGTGCACATCGTCCGGTACCGGGGCTCGCGCGCGGGAGGGGCCCTTGCTCTTGGCGGTCAGTTTCATGTGACTAGGTCAAGAGAATGAGCCTTCTTGCGGGAAATTCAAGGTCTCCTAGCTTGACCAGGTCACAAATCGTGACTGCCAACGACGAGGCCTCCATGAAACTCTTGCACATCGACTCCAGCATCCTCGGCGACGCTTCGGCGAGCCGGCACCTCACGAAGGGGGCGGTCGAGCGGCTCCGCGCGGGCAACCCCGCGCTCGAGGTGACGT
>JAMFST010001155.1 GCA_026225435.1 Labilithrix luteola | reverse complement strand
GCATGCGCTTGATGTGGAAGGGGAACACGTTCTCGGCGACGACCTTCTGCCCCGAGTGATCGATCGACCAGGCGGCGATGGCGCTGATCATCTGCTTGCGCGCCTCGTGGGCGTCGCCCTTGACCTCGAGGAGGCGCTCCACCTCGCGCATCATCTTCTCGTCCGGCTCCTCGTACTCGCCGGTGAGCTTGTTGCGGATGCGCTCGCGCTTGGTCCACACCGAGACGTGCTGCACGTAGCGCTCGAAGAGCTCGGAGTACTGGGTGTCTTCGATGAGGCCGGAGGAGGCGTAGAATTCCTGCTCCGCCGCCCCCAGCAGGCGCCCGAAGAGCATCTCGCGGAACTGGCGGACGTCGTGGTACCCGCCGGCGACCGGATCCTGCTGCAGCCACTCGAACTCGGTGCGCCGCTCGGAGAGCTGGTCGATCTCGTCGAGCACCGCCATCGGGTTCAAACATTTGTACGCCGTCGACTGCGCGGCATCGAGGAGCACGATGCGCATCTCGCGCGGGCTGGCGCCGATGCGCCCCTCGTAGATCGGGTAGGTGTCGCTCTCGGCGAAGATCTCCGGCACGTTGGCCCGGAGGATCTTCTGCGCGTCGGGCTCGAGCCGCTCCGGCGCCTTGCCCAGGGTGTACAGCTCCATCTTCTCGATGGCCGTGAGGCTGGTGAGCGGCGCGGAGAGCGAGCGGCCGTAGCGGTCGGCGTTCGCCTTGCGCATGCGGGTGAGCACGGCGAACATCGCCGCCATGTCGGTCGCGTGCGGCGCCACGTGCCGGCGCACCTGGCTGGCCACCTGCTCGTCGTAGATGCGCTTCTCCTCGAGGTAGCTGCGCAGGTACGGTACCCGGAGCAGCTCGAGGCGGCCGCGGAAGCTGGCGAACTCGGGGTGCTCGCGGAAGGCGTCGAGGTGCAGCTCGTTGGCGCTGCCGATCATCACGCAGTTGAGCTGCACGTTCTGCTGGGAGAGCGCGACCTCGCCCGTCTCCACCGTGAGCTGGAGGTACTTGAAGGTGTCGAGCGGCCGCTTGAGCAGATCGCTGAACTCGATGAGTCCGCCGGCGGCCTCGATGAGCTCACCCTTCGCCTCGTACAAGGTGATCGCCTGGAGCGACGCGGGGAGCGCGGCGAGGCTGCGGTCGGCGGTGATCTGCCGCTCGCCCGCGTCGACGCTCATCTGCGGTCCGAGCGTCACGGCGCCGGTGCGGTAGCGCTGCGAGATGAAGTAGCGCTCCACCTGCACGTGCTTGAGCACCTCGCTGTACGAGCCGCCGTAGCTGGCGAGGAGCGCCTCGAACACCTGCTGACTCTTGTGCGAGAGCTGACCGCGGAGGATCCAGTCCGCCGGCGGCTCCGAGTTGTTCTTCTCGGCGTAGAGCCGCTCGAGCAGGCGCCGGCGGTCGTCGAGCGGAAGGAGGAAGAGCGGGTGATCGCGCACCTCCACCAGCAGCTTGGCGTCGATCTGGTCGTCCGGCAGGTGAGCGAAGCTGGCCACCTCGACCCGCGCGCGCTCCTCGCCGAAGCCGAGCGCCCCCTTCACCGTCTTGGACGAAGGGAACACCCAGTTGAAGCGGTAGAGCGCGCCGTCGTCGAGCAACGAGTACTGCTCGAGCGCGCGCATGATGCACGCCGCGATGGTGCTCTTCGCCGAGCCGTTCGGCCCGTGGAGGAGCACGAGACGATTGGGCCGCCCCTCGCGCGCGAAGTTCGCCAGCGTGCGGTAGACCTCGGCCTGCACCGGCTCCTGGCCGACGAGCGCGCCGCGGCGTTGCCCCTCCGGCTCCCACGGCAGGTCGAAGAGGTTCCAGCGGGTGAACTTCCCCCACGGCCGCTCGACGTCGCTCGTCCCGAAGTGATCGAACACGTCGCGCAGGTAGCGGCTCGCGTCGCGCGCGTAGCGGACGGGGTCGGTCGCGAAGAGGTCGAGGTACTGGGAAAAGGAGAGGACGCGCCGGCCGGCCTGGAAGCGCTTCTCCACCGACGCCGCCACGGCCGCGAGGAGCTCCGAGTGGGCTCCGGAAACGCGCTCGGTCATGGCACCGAGGGTACCACGGTCACAAGATCTGCACCGATGGAGTTCCCTCGAACTCCATCGCGCCGACGTGTCGCAGCTTGCTGCGCATATCGAGCCAGATCTGGCCGCCGATGGCGCGGAAGCGGTGGCAGAAGGTGTAGTCCTCGCTGAGGTACATCCGCGTCTCCGGGTGGACGATGCAATCGAAGAGGTTGTGGTAAGGCGCGCCGGCTTCGGGCGGGGCCGGGTACGTCTGCATCGTGCGGTATTGCGTCTCCGGGTAGCCGGCCATCATCCGCTCGAGGACCTGCCGCTTGATGAGCATGAAGCCGGTGCCCGTGTAGCGAGCGGTGACGAAGCCGTCGCGCTCCTCGAAGCCAGGCTCGCCCGGCAGCAGCGGCACGCCGACGAAGTGGAGCCCCGCCTGACGCAGCTCCGGGGGGGTGACGGTGCCGGTGCGCGCCTGCGTCGCCGCCGTCCCCACGCGATCCCAGTCGATCACCTTCACCGGGTACATCCCGGCGACCACGTCCTGGTCGAAGGCGAGCATCCGCTGCACTGCCTCCGGCTCGAAGCCGATGTCCGCGTCGACGAAGAGGAGATGCGTGGCGCCGGGAAAATCGAGGAACGCCTTCACGAGCGCGTTGCGGCTGCGCGGGACGAGCGAGTCGTGCGCGGCGGTCGACAAGCCGAGTCGGACCCCCTGCCCGGGAAGCACCGCCATGAGCTTGAGGAGGGAGGTGACATACACGTGGGTCATCAGCCCGCCGTAACAAGGCGTGGAGACGACGACGTTCAGAGGCCCTTTGACCTGGGCGCGGTCCTGGTTGTCCGACATGCGATGCACGCGAGTCTACGCCAGCCACGCACACCTAGACACACGCGGCCCTTGACGTTTCTCTTCGTCGACGACGCTGGCCCGGACAGTCCATTCATGCGACAACGAGAAGGCATTGCCTAACGGTGATCCAGAGGCTTCCTTGTCGTTCGACGTGGACGTGACGCCCCCCATCGACGTGACCGTCGCGAACCCGGCGCCGGCGGATCGGTTCGCCGAGGGCTCCGTCCTCGGTGGTCGCTTCGTGGTCGAGCGCACGCTCGGTCGCGGCGGGATGGGCATCGTGCTGGCGACGCACGACATGGCGCTCGACCGCCGCGTCGCGCTCAAGCTCTTGCTTCCCGAGGCGCTCCTGCACCCCGATGCGGTGCAGCGCTTCATCCGCGAGGGGCGCTCGCTCGCCAAGCTGCGCAACACCCACGTCGCCCGCGTGCTCGACGTCGGCCACCTGAACGACGGCTCGCCGTTCATGGTGATGGAGCTGCTCGAGGGGGAAGACCTCGGGGTTCGCCTCGATCGCGACGGTGCCTTCTCCCCGCGCGACGCGGCCGACTCGGTCCGGCAGGCATGCGAAGCGCTCGCCGAGGCGCACAAGGAGCAGATCGTCCACCGCGACATCAAGCCGGCCAACCTGTTCCTGGCCCGCGAGGCGATGGGCGGGCTGTCGGTGAAGATCGTCGACTTCGGCATCTCCAAGTCGACCAGCCGCGCCGATCACTCGCTCACCACCACCAAGGTGATGGTCGGCTCGCCGGTGTACATGTCCCCCGAGCAGGTCAAGTCGCCGAAGACGGTCGACACCCGCTCGGACATCTGGTCGCTCGGCGTGGTGCTCTTCGAGCTGCTCACCGGCAAGACGCCCTTCGACGGGGACACGCTGGGCGAGGTGTTCGGGTCGATCCTCGAAGATCCGATCCCCTCGGCGCAGAAGCTCGACTCGCGCATCCCCTCGGGGCTCGACTCGGTCATCCGCCGCTGCCTGGCGCGCAACCGCACCCAGCGCTTCCAGACGGTGCAGGAGCTGTCGGCGGCGCTCGCGCCCTACGGCACGCCGGTCCCCTTCACCGACTCGTCGCGGTCGCTTCCGCCGTTCTCGGTGACGCAGTCGGGGCCGATCTACCACGACCAGTTCGACCCGCGCGTGACCACCGCCGCCGGCGAGCTGCAGACCGTGCGGCGTCACCGCATGAAGTGGTTCGCCGGCGGCGTGACCGTCGCGGCGAGCGCGCTGGCGGCGTTCGTGTTCTACAGGACGGCGGACACGGCGTCCGCGCACGGCGTCGCCAGCAAGACGGGCGCCGCGGCGGACTCCGGGCTGGTCACGGCCAGCGAGCCGGCGCGCGGCGGCATGACCGTCGCTGCACCTCCGGTGACGGCCGTGGCACCGGTCCCGGCCGCGCTTTCTCCGGGAGCGGGAGCCGCGCCGCAAGCCGCGCCTGCACCCGTTGCGCCGGTCGCAGCGGGCGCACCGGGCGCGGTCTCGCCGGCCGCCGTCACCAACGCGAAGGTCGTCCCCTCCCCGGCGGCGCCTCGGGGCGTCCCCGGTGCTGCGCGCGGCCCGAAGGCGACGGCCGCGGGCTCCACGCCGGCCAAGCCGGCGGAAGACGACCCCAACGTGCTCGATGAGCGGTACTAACGCGCGGTACGAGCGGCACGGACAGAGAAAGAACGACAGGCTGTGATGACGGCGCGGATGGCGACGATGAAGCGCGGGCGAAGGCTGGGCGTGGTGGGCGCAGCCTTCGCGCTGGCCACGATGGCGCTCGCCGGCGGCGCGACGGTGGCGTCGGCGTCCCCGGCCGACAGCGCCCTGGCCGACGCTCTCTTCCGCGACGGCAAGGCGCTCGAGGCGAAGGGGGATCACGTCGCCGCCTGCCCCAAGTTCGAGGAGAGCTACCGGCTCGATCCCAAGGTCGGCACGTTGCTCAACATGGCCGCCTGTCACGAGGAGATCGGCAAGATCGGCACCGCCTGGGGCGAGTTCAACGAGGCCGCTGCCGAGGCCCGCGCGCAGAAGACCGCCGCCCGCGAGACCTACGCGAGGAAGCACGCCGCCGCGCTGGAGGCGAAGCTGTCGAAGGTGACCTTCGTGACCGTCGATCCGGCGGACCGCGACCTCACCCTGCAGCTCGACGGGAAGGACCTCGGCTCGGCGCCGCTGGGCACGCCGCTGCCGCTCGATCCCGGGCCGCACGAGCTGGTGGCGCACGCCGACGGACGCGATCCGTACAGCACGCGCGTGACCGTTCCGGTCGGGCCGGCGACGCAGACGGTCACCATCCCGCACCTCGAGAAGAGCAAGGTGGTGTCGGTGGCCGTCCTCCCGGCGGGCAGCGGCGCGGGCGTCGCGAACGGGCAGACGACGACGTCCTTCAGCGGCTCCGGCACGCCGGGCGTGGACCAGGCGGCTCGCCCGGGCTCGTGGCACAAGCCGGTGGGGATCACCTCGCTCGTCGTCGGCGGCGTGGCCATCGCGGTCGCCGGAACCTTCGGCGGGCTGGCGCTGAGCAAGCACAGTGACGGCAACGATCTGTGCAACTCGCAGGACCAGTGCACCGGCGACGGCAAGAGCAAGCAGGACAGCGCGCGCACGTTCGCCGCGGTGTCCACCGCGACCGCCGTCGTCGGCGGGCTCGGGGTCGTGCTCGGGGTGATCTTCCTGGTCACCACGCCGCACGGCGATCCGGCGAGCGCGAGCTCCGGGGGCTCCCCCAGCCAGATGTGGTTCCGACCCTCCGTCGCTCGCGGCGGGGGAACTGCCGAATGGGGCGTGTCGTTTTGAAATCTTCTCGTCTTCTCTTCGCCGCCATCGGCGCCTTGGCCATGGCCGGTTGCAGCGCGATCCTCGGCATCGACGGCACGTACACGGAGGTCGATGACGGCGGCGCGGTCGGCGACGGCGGACGTTCGCCGGACGCCACCATCGACGACGGCGGACCCGGCGGGGATGCGACGGGCATCTCCGACGCGACGACGACGGACGTGGTCGACGCTGCGCCCGTCCTCTGCGCGGATGGCGCGGTGTCGCCGACGATCGCGGTCATCGGCTCGCCCTGCTGCGCGGGCAGCGCGCTCGCCTGCGATCAGGGGCAGCAGCTGGAGCAGATCATCTGCGACAACGGGGTGTGGGCGCCGAACGGCGCGTGCACCAACAGCACCCTTTGCCGCTTCGACGTCGGCGAGTATCCGGACAGCGGCGTCCAGAACGACGGCGGCATCGTCGGCAACGGGTCCGCCAGCGGGCAGCTCGGCACCTGCGCGGCGGAGGTCACCGCCTGCGCCGGGCACAAGCCCGGAGACGTCTTCTGCAGCGGCAGCACTCTCGTGACCTGCGGTCTCGATCTGACGACCGCCTACGAGGAGAAGTGCGTCAAGACCGTGGAGTCGTC
>JAMFST010001154.1 GCA_026225435.1 Labilithrix luteola | reverse complement strand
CTCGCCCTGGTCGTCGGCGGACACAGACACGAAGACCAGCATCTGCCCGCGCGCATGCGATGACCAGCCAAATACTGAACGGCCGTCGTCGGGCGCCGCGGGCGGTGTCAGGTGCCGCGGGCGCTGTCAGGTGCCGCGGGCGCTGTCAGGTGCCGCGGCGCTGGCAGGTGCCGCGGCGCTGGAGCGCGGGCCGTCGCCCGGGCCGTCGAGCGTCTCGCGAACCTTGCTGAGCAACGTGGCGGGGGTGAGCGGCTTCTGGAGGAACGCCACGTGGGAGGCGAGCACGCGCTGGATGACGACCGCGTCGTCGGTGTACCCGGACATGAAGAGCACCTTCATCTCCGGGCGGTCGGCGCTCAGACGATCGGAGAGCACGCGGCCGTTCATCCGGGGCATCACCACGTCGGTGACCAGGAGGTGGATCGGCCGCCGGCAGCGCGCCGTCACCTCCACCGCGTCGGCACCGTCCGTCGCTTCGAGAACGTCGTAGCCTGCCCGACGCAAGACGGTCACTGCGAGAGCGCGGAGCGGCGCCTCGTCCTCCACCACCAGGATGGTCTCCGTTCCACCGCGCGCCGGCCCCGCCTTGGGCGCCACCGAGGCCATCTCTTCGGAGCGCGTCACGCGCGGCAGGTAGATGCGAAAGCTGGTTCCGGATGCCTCGCCGGACTCGTCGCGCTCGCGGCTCTGCACGCAGATCGATCCCCCGCTCTGCTCGACGATGCCGAAGACCGTCGCCAGGCCGAGGCCGGTCCCCTTCCCCGCCCCCTTGGTGGTGAAGAACGGCTCGAAGATCTGCGCGCGCGTCGCCTCGCTCATGCCCGAGCCGGTGTCGGTCACCGTCAGGCAGGTCATCGGCCCCTTCGCGGCGGCCGGTGGCTCGACGAGCAGCTGCTCGCTCGGCTCCACGTCGTGCGTCGAGAGGGTGATCGTGCCCCCCTCGGGCATCGCGTCGCGGGCGTTGATCACCAGGTTCATGATCACCTGCTCCATCTGCCCCGGATCGGCCTCCACCTGTCCGCGCGACGCCAGATCGAGCACCAGCTCGATGTGCTCACCGAGCAGGCGCCGCAGCATCTTCTCCAGGCCGAGCACCGCCTCGCGCACGCTCATGCCGCGGGGCTGCAGCACCTGTTGCCGGCTGAAGGCGAGCAGCTGCCGGGTGAGCTCCACGGCGCGCTCCCCCGCGTGCTTCACCTGCTGCAGATCGTCGCGGATCGGATCCCCCGGCGCGAGCTCCTCGATGGCCAGCCCCGTGTAGCTGAGCACCACCGACAGCAGGTTGTTGAAGTCGTGCGCCACGCCACCGGCGAGCCGTCCGACGGCCTCCATCTTCTGCGCCTGACGGAGTTGCTCCTCGAGCCGGCGGCGACCGGTGACGTCCTCCGCGTGGACCAGCACGACATCGGGAGGCGCCGGCGCGTACGTCAGAATCATCCGGCGTACGTCGGTGGAGCCGATCGGCCCGCGCTCCACCTCGCGCTGGAACGTATCGCCCTGGCCCAGGCAGCGCATGAAGTCGTCGAAGGCGACCTCGTCGCCGGGGAAGATCTCCCGCACCGACTTTCCGACGAGCCCGGGGAGCTGGCCGGGGGAGCTCGCGGCCGCGGCGTTGTTGAAATCCCTGAGGAAGAAGTCCGGCTCGTCGTCGGCGACGACGCACTGCCAGGCGTAGAGCGGCACCGGGACGCCGTTGAACTGGTCGCGCAGCCGGACCTGCGCGACCGTCTCCTCGGTGACGTTGACGCCGTGGGTGAAGACGCCGGTGACGGTGCCGTTCGGTTCCACCAGCGGCTGGACGATGAAGTCGGCGAAGAGCGTCTCCACCTTCTCGCCGCCGCGCGCGAGGTCGACCTTCACCCCCTTCACGGCATACGGGATGCCCGTCCGCCACACCTGGCGAAGCACGTCGATGTAGCCCTGCGCGCTCAGCTCGGGCAGCGCGTCGACCATCGACCTCCCGAGGACCTCGCGCCGGCCGACGATCTCGTGGTACGCGTCGTTGGCCAGCTCGTACACCAGGTCCTCGCCACGCTGCACGGCCATGAACGCCGGCGCCTGCTGCAGCAGCGTCCCCAGTCTCGCGCGCTCGAAGGTGAGCGACTCGATCAGCTTGTCTCGTTCGAGCGCCGCCCGCCGACGCGCGGTCACCTCGCGCGCGTTGACGACGATCGCGGCGATCGCCGGATCGTGCAGCAGGTTGGTCACCACCCCCTCGACCCAGCGCACCTCGCCGCCGTCACCGGCGACGCGAAATTCGATCTGCGAGCCGGTCGTCGCGCCCGACCCCACCGCCGCGGCCACGGGCCCGCGATCCTCCTTGGCGATCCACGACAGCGCGCTCGTCCCCACCATCTGCGCTGGCGCCACCCCGAAGAGATCGCGCGCGCGGCGCGTGATGTAGAGGATCTGCCCGTCCGCCGAGAGGAGCGCGATCACCTCGGCGCTCTTCTCCACCATGGCGCGGAAGCGGGCATCGCTGCGACGCAGCTCCTCTTCGGTCCAGGCGAGCGACTCGGCGGCGGCGCGCTCGTCCGTGATGTCACGCGCGACCACCAGGTGCAGCCTCGGGCCGATGTTCGCCACCGCGGACATGTCCACGGTGCGGCGCTCCCCCAGCGCGGTGCGGATGTACCGGCGCACCCGCACCTCGCCCGACGCCTTCATCGCCGCGAAGAGGGCGTTCGACTCCGCCGGACCGTCGTCGGCAAAATCGCCGAGGCCGCGACGCAGGAGCGTGCGCTTGTTCAGCTTCAACGCCGCGCAGGCCGCCGGGTTCGCGTCGACGAAGCGCCCCTCGTCGTCGAGGAGAAGCATCGCGTCGCTCGCGCCGCCGAAGATGGCGCGAAGGACCCGCTCGCTTCGCTGCAGCTCCTCCGTCGCCAGCGCAAAGAGCTCGGCCCCCCCGTGCAGCTCGCGCGCAGCGAGCTTTCGCTCCGCCTCGTCTGCCCGGGCGGTCGCGGCCGCCAGCCGCCTCCGTGCGACCTCACGATCGGTCAGATCGTCAGCGGAGTCAGCCACGAGAATCGACCTGCCTCCGGACACTCGTCAGAAGAACCGCGCGATGGTCTCGAGCAGCAGGCGCATGCTCGGCGGCTTGGGCAGAAAAGCGTCTGCCTTCATCTTCTTGGCGATGACCCCACCCCGATCCGCGGCGCTCATGATGACGACCGGAATCCGCGAAAGGAGCGGGTCGTCCAGCTGACGCTCGCGAAACTCCGCGCCGGACATCACCGGCATCATCAGGTCGAGGACGATGACCGCCGGCAGGTGCTGCGCGTCGTGACCGCGCAGGTAAGCCAGCGCCTCGGCACCGTTTTCGGCCTGATCGACAAAAAAGCCTTCGTCTCGCAAGACGTCGGACAGAGTCTCGCGAATGGACTCGTCATCGTCCACCACCAGAACCTGACAGCCGCCCCCTTTTTCCCCCGGGTCCGCCACGATGACTTCGATCATAGCAACTCGGTGTTTGAGGTGGAATGCAGACGTCGGAGACCGGAGACGCGCCGTCGTCCCGCGTCAGCAAATGCTGAAGGCGTGCATCATCTGGACGATCGGCCAAATTGGTGAATCGTCGCCTTCGTGTTGGAGGCCGACCTCGATCGATCAGCGAAACACTCCATGAGTATAACTTTACAAATAGAACGCGCTATCCACACAGAGCGGTCGAGCTAAAAAATCGGAGGAAGTCGCTAAGCTAGCGACAATGCGTCGCGTCCTTCCCCTGGCAGTCCTCCTCCTCGTCGTCGCGGCTTGTGGCTCCTCGGACGACTCGTCCGACGACGGATCGACGGACGGCGGAGCGCACGGCACCGGCGACGCGTCGCTCAACGGCGCGAGTGACGGCGGAGCGAACAGCGACAGCGGCGGCGGAGGGACGACCGATGGCGGGAGCAGCGGGGAGGCCGGCACCCTCCCGCCCGACACCGACGGCGGCAGCGTCACCCCACCGGCCGCGACCTGCACCTCGCCCCTCACCGCCGCCGACGTGAGCAAGCCGGACGCGGTCGTCGGCACTGGCACCGCCGCGTCCTGCACGGCGGCGGCGCTCACCACCGCCCTGACCG
>JAMFST010001153.1 GCA_026225435.1 Labilithrix luteola | reverse complement strand
GAGCAGACCGGGGGTGAGTGGAGCGCGCCGCTCGACGACGTCTTCATCCACTTCGACTACGCCAAGGCGACCGCGCTCGGGCACCCGTTCGAGTGGGTCGCGGGGAACGGGTACTCGTCGGGCAACACCAGCCTGTCGTATCCGTTCGTGCTCGCCATCGGCTGGCTCGCAGGCTTTCGCGAGCTGTCGCTCATGGTGTGGGCAGCGTGGATCGCCTGCCTCTCCGTGTTCGGGCTCATGCTCGCGGTCGGTCGCGCGGTTCGCGGACCTTCGGCCTTCCTCGCAGCGCCGCTGCTCGTCGGCGTCGGGGCGCTCGCCTGGTCCCTCTGGAGTGGGATGGAGGTCGCCTTCTTCCTCGCCGTCTGGGGCGCCGCGCTCGTCGCCTTCGATCACCTCGGCCGGGCGCGCGTTCAGGCCGATCCCGAGCGACACCGACGCGCGATGCGCATCCTCGCTGCATGCGGCGTCCTCCTCGTCGTCACGCGCCCGGAGGCCATCGGCACCATCTCGATCTTCGCGCTGTTCGCCGCCTTCACGCAGCGACGCTCGCTGCGCGACCGGGCGCTGGTCTTCGCCTCGCTCGTCGCCCCGGCGTTCGCCGCGCTCGTCATCCAGGCCGTCGCCAACCGCGCGCTCACCGGCGAGTGGAGCGCCAACGGCGCCATCGTGAAGCTGGCGATCAACAGCCCGTACATGGCCTGGTCGGACAAGCTCGACGACTTCCGCTTCAACGTCCGCTACGCCATCTTCCGCTGCGTCGAGTACCACTTCGCCGACGACCAGTACTGGGGGCAGCTGGCGGTGCTCCTGGCCGTCGCGCCCCTCGGTTTCGCTCGCACGCGCCGGCTCGCCGGGATCTTCTGGCTGCAGATCATCGGCTGGATCGCCATCGTCGCCCTGAACGGGCAGATCCGCTGGCAGAACGAGCGCTACGTGATGCCGGCGGTCGCCTGGCTGATGGTGCTGGCCGCGATGGGCGTCGCCGAGCTGGTGCGCGGAGTCGTGCGCGACCGGCGCGATCGGCGCTCCAACTTCTCGCCGCTGGTCGCCTTCCTCCTGGGCGCGCTGGCCGTGGAGCTGTTCGCCATCGCCGCGCGCACCGGGGGGAACGAGCCGGCCTTCGGGCTGCCGCTCCCCGAGAGCACGCACCTCCCGCTCGCCCTGCGCAGCAGCTGGATCTGGGCGCCGATCGTCGGCCTCGTCGCCGTCGCGCTCCTCCGTTTTCGCGAGGCGCGCGCGGGCTTCGCCGTCCTCGCGCTCGGCTTCGCCGTCGTCCACCAGCTGCCCAAGATGCGCGACCAGCGGTGGTTCTTCGGGCGCGCCTCGCGCAACATCCGCGACCAGCACGTGGTCGCCGGTCGCTGGCTGGCGAGCAGCTCGGCGCGGCGCATCCTCGTCGGCGACGCCGGCGCGCTGATGTACATGTCGGGCAAGCCGGGGCTCGACATCATCGGGCTCGGCGGCTTTCACCAGCTCCCCTTCGCGCGAGCCGGGGTCCACGGGCTCG
>JAMFST010001152.1 GCA_026225435.1 Labilithrix luteola | reverse complement strand
GATTTCCATCGCTCGGAAAACGCATCACGACATCGCCCCCCACGACGCACCCAGCGCCCCTGTCCTATCAGCGAGCGAGCGGCTCGGTGCGCGTCGGCGGCGCGTCGCGATGGGAGCCGCGCGTCGCGAGCTTCGTCCAAGCTGCGTCCGCACACGCGGCGGCAACGGTGCGAGGTACGGCTCGACGGATCGAGATGAATCCATCGCTCAAAAACTGGTGGACCTCACTCGGAGTCAACACGGATGTCCGAGCTCGGGATGGCTAGCGATCGCTGTCACGACGCGGATCCTAGTTGAATGCTCTCCGCTCGCATGGAGGGCTCACCGTCGGCCGCAGCGACGAAGTGGTGGGAGCTCCTCTGCAACGACGTTGCGTATTTTATAGAACTGTATCTCGCCTCCTACATGGCGAGAGCTTCGTCATTGACCTGATGAGCTCGTTCGCATTCAATGCTCAAATGAGACTGAGCCGAACCTTAGGGACCATTTTTGCTTCGGGACTTGCTTCGCTCGCTGCAGCTGCGTGCAGCAGCGGCAGCTCCACGACCGTCACCGTCTTCGGTGATGCCAGCACCGTCGTCGTCTCCGGCGACGCGACCACCACCTGCAGCAGCGGCGGCACGAGCTGTAGCGGGGCATGCGTCGACACCCAGTCGGACGTGAGCAACTGCGGCACGTGCGGCAACGCGTGCTCGTCCGGCGAGAGCTGCAACGCGGGCGAATGCGGCGTCAGCTGTACGAACGGCGGGTCGATCTGCGGCGCGAGCTGCACGGATCTCGACGTCGATCCCGCCAACTGCGGCGGCTGCGGCACGAGCTGCGCGGCCGGGCAAGTGTGCTCCAAGGGCGCGTGCGCCGTGACCTGCGCGACCGGCTACGCCGTCTGCGGCGGCAGCGGCGACGCCGGCACGAGCGAAGCGGGCGCCCATTGTGCAAATAAACAAACGGACAACTCGAACTGCGGCGCGTGCGGCACCGTCTGCGCGGCGGGCTTCGCCTGCGTCAGCGGCAGCTGCACCCAAGCCTGCGCGCCCGGCACCACGGCGTGCACCTCGAACAACACGTACCTGAGCGGCGGCCAGCCGTACGACGCGGGCGCCGATGCAGGCCCGGCGGTCACCGAGTGCGTCGACACGTCGAACGACAACCAGAACTGCGGCGGGTGCGGCACCGTTTGCGCGAGCGGCACCGCCTGCGTCGGCGGAATCTGCGCCCTGAGCTGCGGCGCTCTCTTGAGCTGCGCGCCCGGAGTGAAGACGTACATCGGAGACGCGGGCGCCGACGCAGCCGATGCCGGAGACACGAGCGATGCGAGTGACTCAAGCGCCGTCTTCGCCTGCGTGAAGCAGCAAAGCGACGTGCAGAACTGCGGCGGTTGCAACATCGCGTGCCTCACCGGGGACAGCTGCGTGAGCGGCACCTGCACCTCGTCGAAGGTGATCGCTAGCACGTGCTCGATGTTCGCGCCCGACTTGAGCCACGACGTTTCGATCGACGCGAACGGCCGCGTGTACGTCGCCATGACGTGCACGAACCAAGCGTCGATCCTGACGAGCGCCGACGGCGGCGTCACTTTCGGGACAGCGGTACCGATTCCGACGACCGGTGCGACCTCGATCACGGGCGTCACCCTCGACAACAGCGTCGCCGGCGTGACCTACGCTGCGATCATGGCCAACAACGGCCTCTGGTTCGCGCGCTCGACCGACGGCGGCATGACGTGGTCCACCGCGATCTCGCTCACGACGACCGCGCAGACGAGCCGCGTCCTCACCATCGCCGCGAGTGGCAACGACGTCTACGTCAACGACAGCGCTTCGAATTACTACAACGGCGCGGCCGGCGTCGGCGCCTTCACGTCGGTGGCGACCGGCATGTTCTCGTTCGGCGCCTCCGACGGTGGCATCGGCGTCGCGCCCGACGGGTCCATTTGGACAACCTGCGACTACGGCACGTATTACGTGCAGCAGAGCACCAACAAGAGCGTCTCGTACGGCAGCTACACGCAGGTGACGTCCAGCTCCTCCAACGGGCACAGCGTGTTCGCGTTCTCGCCGAACGGCATGGCCGGCGTCAGCGTCGGCACGAGCCTCACCGCGGCCGCCTACCCGTACTCGCTGGCGAGTGGGGGCACGACGGTCAGCGGTCTCGCGGTGTCGACCGGCGGTGTGGCATCACGCGCGATCGCTTCCGACGTCAATGGTAACTTGTACGTCTTCGGCGTGAACGGCGCGGCGGCGGCATTGCAGAGCGCAGCCGTCGGTGCGACCAGCTTCAGCACGCCCATCACCCTCGGCAACGGCGGCACCACAGCGCTCACCGATCCCGGCGTCGCGGTTCGCCCGGACGGCACGTCGGGGTACGTCGTCTGGATGCAAGGCACGAACGTCTACGGCCAGGTCGTCGCGTTCTGAACACCAGCGACCGTTCGGTCGCCATTCGCCATTCGCCCGCGAACGTCGCGCCGCTGCCGCTCCTATGAGCACGCGCGCGACGTCGCCCCGCTTCTCCTCTCTTCGAAAGATCCTCCCATGAACCAGCAAGACAACGAGTCGGTACGAAATCCGGCTACGCGTGCGCAGAGCTCCGGCGCCAAGATGTCCAAAAATAACAAACATACGAATGTCCTAACGATGGCCGGCGTGGCCGTCACGGCTCTCGCCGTCTCCGGCGTGGTCATCGCGTGCGGCGGTGACAACACCACTCTCACCGTCACGGTCACGCCCGACGCGTCCATCGTTCACGTCCAAGCCGACTCTGGTTCGACCTTGGTCACGTGCGGCACGACCGGGCTCACCTGCGGCACCGGCCAGGAATGTTACATGGGCGCCTGCGTCACGGCGTGCGGCACCGGGACGAGCGCGTGCGGCGCCGCCTGCGCGAATACCGCGGTCGACCCCGCGAACTGCGGCACGTGCGGCACCGCCTGCGCCGCGGGCCAGGTGTGCTCGGCTGGGAAGTGCGCCGCGACGTGCTCCCCCGGCTACACGACGTGCGGCGGTGACGCCGGCGCCGCGACATGTGCAACTGTCCAAAACGACAGCGCCAACTGCGGCGGCTGCGGCGTGGTGTGCGCGACCGGCGAAGCCTGCGTCGCCGGGGAATGCACCGTCTCGTGCGCAACCGGCACCACGGCGTGCACCGCGAGCAGCACGTACCGCAACGGCGGCCAGCCGTACGAAGCGGGTGCCGACGCGGACGTGGACGCCGCTCCGGTCACCGAGTGCGTCGACACGTCGAACGACAACCAGAACTGCGGCGGGTGCGGCACCGTTTGCGCGAGCGGCACCGCCTGCGTCGCGGGCGCGTGCATCACGAGCTGCGGCGCGCTCACCGCGTGCACCGCGGGGCCGAAGCAGATCGTCGGCGACGGCGGCGTGCCGTTCGACGCGGGCAGCATCGTCGATGCGGGTGACGCGGGTGACGCCGGCGATGCGAGCGACACCGGTGCGACCACGGTGTGCACCGATCCGCAGAGCGACAACCTCAACTGCGGTGGTTGCAACTTGGAGTGCGCGCCGAACACCAACTGCGTCGCCGGCACGTGCATCGCGCCGACCCGCCTTCCCATCGGCTGCACGACCTTCGTCTCGACGTACAACCATTCGATCGCGGTGGACACCAGCGGCGACGTGCTCGTCGCGGCGTCCTGCGGAGGCGTCGCTACGGTGTTCGTCAGCACGAACAGCGCCACGTCCTTCGCCACCGGCGTCGCCGTCCCCATCACCGGCACACCAACTGTCGAAGCGATCGCCCTCAACGCGAGCATCAGCGGTCACGCGTATCTTGAGGTCGAGACCTCCACCGGTGTGTACTTTTCTACATCAACGAACGACGGCACCACCTGGTCGACACCGGTCAGCCTCGGTACCGCACCGACCGGATGGACGCAGATCGCCGCATACGGCACGAACGTGTACGTCGGCTCGGAGCAAACGATCTGGCAGAACGGAGCGTACGGCGTCGGCACCTTCACCAAGCTGATGAACCCGAGCCTCACGTCGGCGAGCTACGGCGGCGTGGGCGTGGGCGCGGACGGCACGCTCTGGACGGGCGAGGAAGACGTCAGCCTCTCCGTCGAGTCGAGCGCGAACCAAGGCTCGACGTGGGGCACCACCACCACCACGAGCGGACAGTGCTATTACTCGAACTGGGCATTTGGTCCGCACACCATCGCCGTCGCGAGCGGGCAGGGTGTCACGTCCGACACGTTGGCAACGATCACCTACGGCGCTCCCCCCACGCAGACCGGCACGGCTGGCGGTATGGTCATTTCGACGGGCTCCGAGTCGCGCGCGATCGCCGTCGACGGCGCCGATCAGCAGTACGTGGTCGGTGCAAGCGGGACGCAGATCTTCGTCCAAACCGCGCTGCCGAACACGTCAGCGAGCGTGGCGAAGACAGCGGGCTTCGTCGGTTCGACCGCCTCGAACGCGGGTATCGCCGTCGGCCACACCGGTAAGAAAGCCTACGCCGTTTGGACCGTCAGCGGTCTGACCGGCGGCACCTTCGCAGCGGTGCAGCCTTTCCAGTTCTGAGGCACTCACGCAGCATGCGGCGCGCCGATCGGAGCTTCCGGTCGGCGCGTCGTCGTTTTGTCCAACCGATCGCTCAAATCGGCCCGCTCGTCCCTCCGCAGCGGGACAAGCTCGGGGATTCGACCCCAGGGCGCAGTAGATCACCGCGGCACTCACCCCCGCCCACGCCCTCTTGAACCGTGATGAGGACTACGGGGTCCTACTCCCCTGCTGATCCTTGAGCAGCTCCTCGGACTGCTCGAGCAGTTCCACCGCCGCAGCACCCCGACCCGCCAGGACGCGCCGCCGCGCGAGAACGCCTCACGTGGGGTCGCGTGTCTCACGAGGTCCACACGCGCGACACTCATGAGAATTCGCTCGTGGCCTCGACCGTCCCGAACGGCGGCACGACGACTGCACGGCGCGATGGCTCCACTCATCAACCACGGAGCGCACACCCATGAAGATCCTCGTCACAGGCGGTACCGGTCACGTCGGCTCGGCTGTCGTCAGCGAGCTGCGTAAGCGCAACGCCCAGGTCCGCGTCCTCGTGCGCGGCGAGTCCTCCAAGCGACCGCCGGAGGGCGTCGAGGCGGTGACTGGAGACCTGCTCGACCCGGTCTCGCTCCGCAAGGCTCTCGAGGGCGTAGACAAGCTGTACCTGCTCAACGCCGTCGCCCCCGACGAGCTCACGCAGGGGCTCATCGCCTACGACCTCGCGAAGAAGGCGAAGCTCGCGCACGTCGTCTACCACTCGGTCTTCGCCGCCGAGAAGTTCAAGGACGTGCCCCACTTCGCCTCGAAGCTCACCATCGAGAGCGCGATGCGGGAGTTCGATCTCCCCTTCACCATCATTCGCCCCAACTACTTCTTCCAGAACGACGTCCAGCTGAAGGAGTCGCTGACGAATACCGGGATCTACCCGATGCCGCTCGGCCCCGTGGGTCTGTCGTCCGTCGACGTGCGCGACATCGCCGAGGCGACCGCCATCGCCCTCACCACCGAGGGGCACGCCGGAAAAACGTACAACCTGAACGGCCCCGACGTGCTCGGCGGCGCGAAGGCGGCGCAGATCTGGTCCGCCGTGCTCGGTCGACCGGTGCGCTACACCGGCGACGACATGGACGCCTTCGAGGCGCAGATGCAGAAGCAGATGCCGTCGTGGTCCGCCTTCGACCTGCGCATGATGTTCCAGGGGTACCTCGAGCGCGGCTTCGTCGCCGGGCCGGGCGATCTCGAGACGCTCACCCGCCTGCTCGGTCACGGACCGCGGAAGTACGAGGCGTTCGCCCGTGAGACCGCGCGCGAGTGGCAGAAGACGAGCGACGGGCAGGCGGAGCAACTCGCCAACTGAGAGCTTAGCCGGCGCGCGGGCGGCAGGCCGAACTGTCGGGCGTACTCGCGACTATCATGGCTGCCCATGACCGCCGACGACTTCACCCACCGTACCCTCCCGCGTCTCGGGCGCACCGTTCACCGGCTCGGGCTGTCGCTCAACTACGGCATCGACCCGAGAGGGTTCGACGCCGGCATCGAGCGCGGCATGAACTACCTCTTCTGCACCCCGCAGAAGACCGGCAAGTTCGCGCCCTCGGTGAGGCGCGTCCTCAAGGCGAACCGCGAGAAGTACGTCGTGGCGACCGGTCCGTCCCTCGGCTACTTCGGCGGCCGCGTGAAGCGCGCAGCCGAGGCCAGGCTCAAACAGCTCGGCACCGACTACCTCGACGTCTTCCAGCTGTTCTGGGTCGGCGTGGGCTCGGCGTGGACCGATGGCACCATGGCCGCGCTCCTGCAGCTCAAGGAAGAAGGAAAGGTGAAGTCGATCGGGATCTCGATCCACGATCGCCAGCGCGCCGGGAAGCTCGTGGCCGACTCGCCGCTCGATCTCTTCATGATCCGCTACAACGCCGCGCATCCCGGGGCCGAGCGCGACATCTTCCCGCACCTCGAGACGCGAAAGCCGGCGGTGGTCGCGTACACGGCGACGTCGTGGCGGAAGCTCCTGAAAGCGCCGAAGGCCTGGCCGGGGGATCCGATGACCGCGGGCGATTGTTACCGGTTCTGCCTGTCGTCGCCGCACGTCGACGTGACGTTGACCGGACCGGCGAGCACCGAGCAGCTGCACGCAAACCTGGACGCCGTCGAGAAGGGGCCGCTCTCGCCGGAGCAGCTCGCCTGGATGCGCGCCTATGGCGCGCAGGTTCACGGGTGAGGGGCGATTCCGCTTTCGAATAGTCATAGTATCCGCCGCCGGCACGTCGAGACGGAGAAGGCTTCCTCGCTGCGCGCCGTACGCCTTGTCCGTCATGGCTGCGTCGGCATGCTCGGCAGCGACACTTCGAAGCAGGCGCCACGCCCGCGTTCCTCGACACAGGCGATGGTCCCGCCCTGTCCTTCGATCAACGTGCGCGCCGTGACGAGACCGAGGCCGAGGCCGAGTGGCTTGGTCGTGATGAGAGGCTCGAAGAGCCTACCTCGCACCTCCTTCGGAATGCCCTCGCCGGTGTCCGCGATGCGCACGACGACGGAGGCGGCACGGAGCTCGGCGTCGATCGTGATCGTCCCGCCGTCGGGCATGGCTTCGATCGCATTTCGCAGGATGTTGTAGAGGGCGCCCTGAAGTTGATCGGCGTCGACGGCGATGCAGGGCAGCTCGGGGACCCTGCGCACGACGGCGATGGATGTCGGCACGCTCTGCGCTTCGATTGCCTGTTCGACCACGTCGCCGATCGACGTCGGGCGGCGGACCGGGACCCGGATCCGCGCATAGTCGAAGAGATCGGTGATGATCTGGTTCGCGCGCTGCACTTCGTCGTGGATGATCGCGATCGCGTGCGTGACGTCGTCTCGCGCGGCGGGCTCGACGAACGGAGCGGGCTCGGCCTCGCGCACGCGACGCTGGAGGACGTAGGCGGCGTTCTTG
>JAMFST010001151.1 GCA_026225435.1 Labilithrix luteola | reverse complement strand
CCGAAGCGGCAGGGACCACACGCGCCGGCGGTGAGGAACACGTAGTTCTGGACGATGTCCTTCGCGCTCATCCCGTGCTTGTCGCGCAGGGTGCAGAGGAATTTCACCAGGTTGCCGACGGTGAAGTAGGTCGGGTTGCACTGGCCGCGGTTGCCGAACTCCTTGCCGTACTGGAGCGCCTCGACGGTCGGGACCTCGAGGGGCTGCATCTGGTAGCCGATGCCGCGCAGGGCGCCGGAGACGAAGTAGTCCTGGGCCATCGTCAGACCGCCGACGAGCATGGTGATCTTGCTCTTCTCGGTCTTGGTGAAGGTCAGCCCCGCCATGTCCTCGACCCAGTGCTCGGTCTTGGTGTCGATGCCCAGGCGCTTGCGCTCCTCGGCCTCGAACTTGGCGATCTCGGCGTCGAGATCCACGACCGGCAATGCCCGCTTGTCCTTCAGAGTCACCGTCGTGCCAGCAGCTGTGCCCATGTTCGTCTCCTCGGTTCGGTTCGGCGTTAAGGACTGCGTGATCGAAAATTCGAGTGTTGCGGTGCTTCAGGCGTCGATGCGGACGACGCCTGCTTCGGTCTTGCGCCCGAGGCGGATCATCCCCGCCGGGAGCTCGGTGTTCGTCACGGCCGGCGCGGCGTCGATCGCCGTCTGCCGTGCCGTCTCCCACGTCGCCACGCGCAGGCGCAGCTCGGCGAGCTGGTTCTCGATGCCGACGTCGCGCACCTGGCGCGCGGCCAGCTGCTCGGCGCGCAGCTCGAGCAGCTCGAGCTTCTTCCGCCCGAGCGCCTCCTCGAGCTGCTGCTTCTTGTTCGCCGCGTCCTCGAGCCGCTCCTCGTGCAGCTTGAGCGCGTGCGCGTAGGTCTTCACGCGGATCTTGATCGACCCGCTCGGCTTGTTGGCGTCGATGTCGTGGAGCGCCGCGTAGGGCGTCTTGCTCGCGTTCACGATGCTGTCGATGAGGCCGAAGGTCGGCGCGTCGTGACCGCACTTGAAGGACGACAGATCGAGCACGACCACGTTCGGGTGGTGCGCCGCGAACGTCGCGGCCCACACCTTCTGCGCGCTGTTGACCGAGTAGTTCTCCGGCCAGACGTAGGAGATCTCGAGCGGCGACTTGATGGTCCCCTTGTCGAGCTCCTCCCGGTAGTACTTGTCGAGGTACTCGCGGTCGCGCGGGATCGAGCGGACGCTGAGCACCGGGTAGCCGAGCACCTGGAACTCCTCGGGGATGCCGTGATTGAGCCCCGGGTCGGAGTGGTACGGGCGACCGAGCAGCAGGATGGCGACCCGGTTCTCCTCCTCGACGGTCTCGAGGATGGCGCGCCCCTTCTCCTGCAGGTCGACCTCGAACTGCTCGAGCGCCTTCCACCCCTGCTCGCAGGCGAAGTCGTTCTCGTCCTCGGTCACGCCGAGGCGCGACGCGAAGGTGTCGAGGAGCCGCTTGGCCATCAGCGTCGGCTCGACGAACGACAGCGCCGGATCGAGGAACTCGATGCCGCGCGTGGCGAAGAAGTCGACCTCCTTGGTGAAGGCCGCCTTCATCACGTCCGGCGCGCCAGCCACGATGGGGCAGCTGGCGTTGTCCATCGTGTCGACCACGAAGTTGTGCACGTGGGTGAGGATGGGGAAGAAGATGTACTTGAGCGGCTTCTTCTCCTCCGGCTGATGCTTCTTGAAGAGGAGGTTGTGGATGTGCGCCTGCGCGACCTTCGAAGGGAAGCAGGGATCGATGGAGCCGTACTTCCCGCCCTCGACCCACATCTCCTCGGTGGTCTCGTCGCTGAAGACCACGTGGTTACGCGGGATGCCGAGCGCCTCGAAGTAGGTGCGGAAGAACGGCGCCGTCGAGTACATGTTGAGCACGCGCGGCATGCCGATGCGCACCAGGCGACGCGCTTCCTGCGTCTCCTTGGAGGCGCGCTTGAACGGCCGGGTGACCTCGACGCGGCGACGACCGAGGAGCCCCTTCTTCACCTCGATGCTCTTCAAGGGCGAGCCGTCTTCCGGCATCGGCGCGTGCTTGAAGAAGTGCATGTACGCCCGCTTGGCCTCGTAATCGACGAGGTTGGGGAACTCCTTCGCCAGCTTCTTCCGCTCGGCGACGAGGTTCATCATCGCCGCCTCGGACTCGACGGTCCCCTTCTCGCAGGAGAAGCCGGCGATGTAGCGGCTGGTCGACTTGTCCGGACGGGTGGTGTCGATGAAGGTCCGCTTGCAGTTGTTCTCGCAGAAGTGGCAGACCGTCTCCTCGTCGTTCTTGGTCGTGTACTCGAGGTGGATGGCCGCCTCGAGACCGATGAACGACGAGCGCCCCTTGCGCTTCACGACGCGCAAGGTCTCCATCGCCGCGCCGATCGCGCCAGCCTCGCCGGTGTGCGGGTGGACGAACACCTCGGCGGTGGGGACGCGCTCCTTGATGTAGTCGACCTGCGCCTTGAGAGCCGCGAGGTTGTACTGCGTGCCGCCCTGGAGCACGTACTTGGTGCCGAGCGCCGCCATGCGCGGGATCTGCACCACGTACTGCCACACGTTCTTCGGCAGGACCTGGGCGAGACCGGCGAGCATCTCCTCCTTGGAGAAGCCCTCCTTCTGGAAGTTGACCCGGTCGGTGTCCAAAAACACAGCGCAGCCGTAGCTGAACTTGGGCGCCAGCTCGGCGGCGAAGGCGACGTCGGCGAACTGGGTGACCGGCACGCCGAACGACTCGGCGGTCGCCTGCAGCAACATCCCGTTGCCGGCGCTGCAGCTGTTGGAGAGGCGGAAGTTGGCGATGTCGCCGTTCTTCATGAACAGGACCTTGATGTCCTGCCCGCCGATGTCGCAGATGACGTCGACGTCGCCGAAGAAGTGCACCGCGCTCATCATGTGGGCGACCGTCTCGACCACGTTGACGTCGCTGCGCACGCACTGCTCGAGCACGTCGGCCGCGTAGCCGGTGGCGCCGAAGCCGGTGACCTCCAGCGTGGCGCCCTGCTTCTCGACGCCTTCCTTCAGCTCGGCGAGCAGCTCCTTGGTGTCCTGGATCGGGTTCCCCTTGGACAGCTGGTACGCCTTGACGAGGATCTGCCCGGTCTCGTGATCGACCAGGACCGCCTTGCTCGACGTCGAGCCGCCATCGAGGCCGATGACCGCGCGGACGACCTGCCCCGGCTCGAAGCGCGCGGGGACGAACTTGGGGATCGTGTACGAGGCGCGGAAGGCGGTCAGCTCGTCGTCCGACTTGCTGAGCGACGGGCCGGCGGTCTCGCCGAGGCGCGCCTTGCGACCGGTGGTGATGTACTCCTCGAGCGGCCCGAGGGTGGTCAACACGCCGACGTTGGCCGCCTCGTGCATGCCGTAGAGGACCGCACCGAGGGCCGCGTAGTACTGCGCGTTCTCCGGGACGAAGATCAGCTCCTCGATCGGGATGTCCTTCGGGTAGTCGTAGCCGCGCTCGTCCCAGGTCTGCGGGATGCGCAGGCGCCAGCACTCCTGGAGGAACGGCAGGTACGTGTTCGGCCCGCCGAGGAGACACACGCGGTGCTTGAGCGTGCCGCCGCGGGTCAGAACGCTGAGGTTCTGCAGGACGATCGCGTCGGCGAGCGAGCAGAGGACCTCGTTGGAGGGGATGCCGCTCTTGATGAGATTGACGATGTCCGTCTCGGCGAAGACTCCGCACTTGGCGGCGACGTGGTGCAGCTTCGAGTCGTCGAAGTGCAGGCTGGTCACCATGTCCGGCGGCGCGTTCACCTTGAGGAAGCACTTGTCGATGGTGGCGCCGGTGCCCGACGCGCACTTGTCGTTCATGCTCGCGGTTGCCGTCTTGCCGTCACCGTCGGCGTCCTGCTTGAACATGATGATCTTGGCGTCCTGCCCACCGAGCTCGATGACCGAGCCGACGTCAGGGTGGAGGTGCTCGACCGTCAACGTCACGGCGTTCACCTCCTGCACGAACTTGCCGCCGGTCGGCGTCACCAGCGGGCCCGCGCCCGAGCCGGTGAGGAACATGCGCCAGTCGGTGTCCCGCGGGAACGCCGCGAGGATCGTCTGGAGCATCGACAGCACGTACTCCGGCTGCTTCGTGTGATGACGCTGGTAGTCGCTCCAGAGGATCTTCTTCGTCGTCGGATCCACCACCACGGCCTTCACCGTGGTCGATCCAACGTCCATCCCGATTGCCAGCGACGTCATGCGAGAGCGTCTCCTTCCGAGCGATCCGATGCGGCTAAAATGCCTGAGAAAAAGGCTTGCAGACCGGTACCGTATGTAAATTCCCCTGGGAAGGGATATCGCCCCGGAGTTTTTATTCCCGCCGGGCGACGAAGCTGCGCAGAAAGCGCGCCACCAGCGAACGTGACTCGGGCGTTTCGCGAACGTTGCGAGCGATCTCCGCCGCATCGAGCCCCTCCGCGCGGATCGCCGTGGTCCGCGCGGCGACGTAGCCAGCGGTGACGTCGGCGTCGAGTTCGGGGTGGAACTGGACGCAGCGAATGGTAGGGCCGAGCGCGAAGAGGGCGTTGTCCTCGAGCGAGGTGGCGCCCAGACAGCGCGCCCCGGGCGGAAGCCGCGCGACCGTGTCGATGTGCGAGGCGTTGGCGAGGAACGACGCCGGCACGCCGTCGAGCCAGGGGGAGTCGCTCGCCGTGAGGTTCACCGTCACCGTGCCGATCTCGCGGCCGCGCGGGTTCTTCACCACGAGCCCGCCGAGCGCCTGCGCCACGATCTGGTGCCCGAAGCAGAGACCGAGGATGGGGACGTTCCTCGCCGCGGCCTCGCGCAGGTACTCCTCGGTCCGCAGCATCCACGGCAAGCGGTCGGGCACGTTGGCCGACGAGCCGGTGATCACGAAGGCGGAGACGCGCTCGAGAGCCGGGAACGGCAGCTCGGTGCGGACGTCGTGCTCGCCCCATTCGCCGGCCCACTCGCCCCCTTCGGCCTCGCGGATCATCCGGGCGAACGAGCCGCGTCGCTGGCCCACCGCTTCCACCGGCTCCCCTGTCTTGAGGACGACGATCATCGCGTTTCCACGCTAGGCGATCTTCGTGAGCCTGTGTGCGTGTCCTCGTTCAAGGACACGCACCTAGCTCGGATCGAATCGCCTGGAGGGGGACTACCGCCGCGGCTGATTCACTCCCCCGCGTCGCAGTCCATCGAGAAGGTGCCGGAAGGTTCCACGGTCTCCACCTCCTCGGCCACGGTGACGTGGCGTGGAAGATCGACCACCAGCGTGGCGCTGAGCGACCAGCTCATCTCGCGGCACTCGGTGAACGGCCCCTGCCGCACCTCGTGACACTCGCGGATCCAGTCGCCGGGTGACGTGTCCTGCTCGATCACATGGATCGCGTGCGGCGTGACGAGCACCCGGTACACTTGGTCGCCGCGAAAGTTCCCCTCGGCGAAGATGGCCAGCTCGGGGAGCGCCTCCGTTCCGTGGTGCCCGCACGCGCTCGACTGCGCCGCTTCCGGCCAGCCGTAGCTCGGCTCCAGCGGCACGGTGACCTTGGTGCCGGTCCAGGAGATCTGCACCTGGTAGCGATGGTCCCGGTGCCCCTCCGGCGCGGGCCCGCGGTCGACGCCCCTCCAGAGCAGCTTCACCGGCTCGTGCTCTCCCGGCGCCGTCGCCAGCGTCGTCCGGCGGAACGAGGGCGCGTGCGGCAGGCTCGCCACCCAGTCGAGCTCCTCGGGCTCGACGTCGACCGCCGCGTCGGCGAGCTCCGGCACGGCGGAATCGAGCTCCTCGCCGAACGTGCTCAGATCCCCCGCGTCGGAGTCGCCTCCTTCGTCGAGCGCCGGCCGGGGAGCCGCGGCGGGCGGCACCAACCCGAACACCGCCGCGATTCCGGCGGCCGCGAGGAGCAGCGCGCCGATTGTGCCAGCCGTTTGCGACGGCGCTTGCGTCATGGGAACATGAACGCTCCGGCACTGGCCGGGACCTCCCCGTGAGCTCCTCTTCTCCACTTTCTCTGACGCCATTGACGGTCTCGCCGCAGAGCGTCTCGCCGCAGCTCCAGCTCCCGCTCGACGACTTCGCCATCCGGCAGGCGCCCGGGATTCCCCGGCGGCAGCGCGTCTTCTGCAACCGCCACCTGCGCATGAGCGGCATCGCCTGGGTGGGGTTCGACATGGACTACACGCTGGCGATCTACGATCAGCCGGCGATGGACGAGCTGTCCATCCGGGCCACGGTGAACAAGCTGGTGCTGCGCGGCTACCCGGACTTCATCGTCCGCATCCCGCAGTCGACCGACTTCCCCGTGCGCGGCTTGCTCATCGACAAGCGCTTCGGCCACGTCCTGAAAATGGACCGCTACAAGCACGTCTGCAAGGGCTACCACGGCTTCCGCGAGCTCTCGAAGGACGAGCTCCGGCAGCTCTATCACGCGAAGAAGATCCGCCCGGCGACGCCGCGGTACCACTGGATCGACACGCTCTACGCGCTGAGCGAGGTCGCGCTGTACGCCGCGCTGGTCGACGCTCTCGAGAAGAACGGCTTCGCCGTCGACTACGCGCGCGTCTTCTCCGACATCCGCGAGAGCATCGACGAGGCGCACCGCGACGGCACCATCCTCGACGCGGTCACCAGCGATCTGCCGCGGTTCGTGAAGCGCGATCCCAACCTGGCGGCCACGCTCCACAAGCTGCGCAGCGCGGGGAAGAAGCTGTTCCTCCTCACCAACTCGCGCGGTGAGTACACCGAGAAGATGATGACCTACCTGCTCGGCGGCTCGATGCCCGAGTACCCGACCTGGCGAAACTTCTTCGACGTGGTCATCGTCGCCGCCACCAAGCCGGCCTTCTTCCAGGAGCGCCGTCCGCTGCTGGAACGCGACGGCAATGCGCTTCGTCCGGCGAGCTTCCCGCTCGAGCGCGGCCGGGCGTACGAGGGGGGCAACCTGCAGGATCTCGAGCGCGCCCTCGGCGTCACCGGGGACCAGATCCTGTACGTCGGCGATCACATCTATGGCGACATCCTCCGCTCGAAGAAGGAGTCGGCCTGGCGCACGGCGATGATCATGCAGGAGCTCGAGCAGGAGGTCTTCGCCTACGAGACCTGCAAGCGCGATCTCGATCGGGCCGAGCGGCTGGAGGAGGAGCGGGAGAAGCTGGAGGACGAGCTGCGCTTCTTCCAGACGCGCTTCAAGGACGTCTCGCGGCTTCTGGAGCCGCGCAGCAACGGGGCGAGCGCGCGTCCGAGCTCACCGCAGCTGCCGTCGCTCACCTCGTCGACGCCGGCGGAGCTCGAGGCCGAGCGGGCGCGGGTGAAGCGAGCGGTGGAGCGGGTGCGCGGTCGGCTCCGCCAGGTGGACGCCGAGCTCACCGCGCTCGAGCGCAAGACCGACGACACGTTTCATCCCTTCTGGGGCTCGCTGCTCAAGGAGGGGAACGAGCAATCGAGCTTCGGCGCGCAGGTGGAGGAGTACGCCTGCCTGTACACCTCGAAGGTATCGAACCTGCTGCACTACTCGCCGCAGCAGTTCTTCCGCAGCCCGCGCGACGTGATGGCTCACGAGATCGGCATCGACGACGAGTGACCGTCGAGTAAGAGGAGGCGGCCCATGCCCAAGCCGCGCGTTCTCTACAAGGCGTCCCCTGACGACTTTCGCGTCGAAGAGGTGCCGCTCTACGAGCCCTCCGGGACGGGCGAGCACCTCTACGTCACCTTCGAGAAGCGCGGGCTGACGACCGACGAAGCGGTGCGCTCCCTCGCCCGCGCGGCCGGGGTGCAGCCGCGCGACGTCGGTGTCGCCGGGGTGAAGGACAAGCACGCGGTCACCACGCAGACGGTGTCGCTCCCGATCCCGCCGGCGGCCAAGGGGGGCGATCCGAGCGCGAAGATCGAGGCGGCGGAGCTCCCCGGCATCCGCATCCTGTCGATGGTCCGCCACGGGAACAAGCTCAAGACCGGGCACCTCGCCGGCAACCGCTTCGACCTGGTGCTGCGGCAGGTGCGCCTCGCCGACGTGCCGGAGATCGAGGAGCGCTTCGCCGCCCTCTCCCGCGACGGCGTGCCCAACGCCTACGGCGTGCAGCGCTTCGGCACCCTGGGCGACAACGCCCTGCGCGCGCGCGAGTGGCTCGGCGGCCGCGCCCCCGGTCCGCGCGACCCCCGCCAGCGCCGCTTCATGTGGTCGGCGCTGCAGTCCGCGCTCTTCAACGAGGTGCTCGAGGCGCGCGTCGCCGACGGCACCTGGCTCACTCCGCGGGCCGGCGATCTTTGCAAGATACACGCATCAGGCGGTGTCTTCCTCTGCGAGGATCCGGCGGTCGACCAGGCGCGCGCCCGCACCGGCGAGCTGTGCGCCACCGGTCCGATGGTCGGCGTGAAGATGACCCCGCCCGGCGAAGGCAGCGCCCCTGCCCTCCTCGAGCGCGAGCTGACCGAGAAGGTCCTCGGCGCGGACTTCGACCTCGCCGCGACGCGCGCGCTCGGCGAAGGGACCCGCCGCGCGCTGGTGCTCCTGGTCGAGTCGATGACGGTCGAGCTGCTAGCTGCAGACGCGACTGCAGATGCGATTGATTTGCAAAAAGAAGAACGGAACCGGGAAGAAGACGGGGCCCTGCGTGTTCGATTCGTGCTACCGAGGGGCGCCTATGCGACGACGGTGCTCTCGGCCGCCTTGGACATCGTCGAGCCAGCCCGAGCGCGGGCACCCGAAGCGCCCGCCGACGAAGTTGTCACCTAGCTAGTCACGAGCAGCAGACTCAAGGAAGCGAAGCCAAAGGATGATCGAGCGGATCAAGAGCGCGATGGTGGGGTTGGGCGCCAGCTGGGTGCTTTACCTCATGCTGGCCCTCAGCGTCGTTTCCCTGGCCATCATGCTCGAGCGCGCCTGGCTCTTCTGGTCGCTGCGTGACGATATCGCCGGCCTGATGCGCGAGCTCGGCCGTCTGCTGCGGCTCGGGGATCTCGATGGCGCGCGTCGCCGTCTCGAGGCGTCGCCCAGCGCGGAGGCCGCCGTCGTGGTCGCCGGCATCGTCGAGGCGGACCTCGGTGTCGAAGCCGCCGAAGAGGCGATGATGGGCGCGAGCGCGCTGCAGAAGCTCAAGCTCGAGCGCTGGCTCGCGTACCTCGGCACCGTCGGCAACAACGCTCCGTTCATCGGGCTGCTCGGCACCGTCATCGGTATCGTCGGCGCCTTCGAAGCGCTCGGCAAAGCCAACGGCGGCGCGCCCGGTCCGGCCGGTGCTGCGGCCGCTGCCGCCAGCGCCGTCGCTCCGCAGGCGGTCATGACCAACATCGCCGAGGCGCTCGTCGCCACGGCCGTCGGTCTCGTCGTCGCCATCCCGGCCGTCGCGGCCTTCAACACCTTCCAGCGTCTGGTGCGCACCACCCAGGCGAACACCGAGGCGCTGTCCCACGTGCTCCTCGCGCACCTCAAGGCCGTCGGCCCGGGTGTCGATCGCTCCGAGGAGGTCGTGCAGAAGGCGGCCAGGGCGACGAACACGTCCAAGGCTGGCAAGAAGGCGAGCGCCCCGGCGGCCGCCGAAGACGAGGCGGAATAGTCATGGCCGGCGGCACGGAGGCAGACGAGGGCGGAATCAACGGCATCAACGTCACGCCGCTGGTCGACATCACCCTCGTTCTTCTCATCATCTTCATGGTGACGGCGAAGATCATCGTGTCGCAGTCGGTCCCGCTCGACCTGCCCAAGGCGGCCACCGGCACCGACGTGCAGACGGTGTTCAGCATCGTCCTCGCCGCCGACGGGTCGACCCAGGTCGACTCCAGGGGGGTCTCCAACGACGAGGCGGTCATGCCGCTCGCCAAGAACGCCCACGACAAGAACAACGAGCTGCGCGCGGTCATCAAGGCCGACAGCGCCGTGACCCACGGCCGTGTCATCCACGTGCTCGATCTGCTGAAGCAGGCGGGCGTGTCGAAGATCGCCTTCGGTGTGTCGCCGGTCCCGCCGGTGATCGCGCTGCCGGCGGGCGGCGGTGGAGCAGCACCGGCACCGGCCCCCGCAACCCCTCCGGGAAAGTAAGCTAGCACCGCATGGCTGGCCGTCCCTCGCAGCCACCCTCGTCGCTCGCTCTGGTGCGCATCGAGCCGCTCGGGCGCGTGTTCGACCTGGGGATCCGCGCCGAGCGCGGGTTCGCCACCTGCGTGCTGCTGGCGCTGATGCTCCACGGCAGCGCCGTCGCCCGCGCGGCGCTCATGTCCACCGATCTGCTGGAGTTCAACCAGCAGGTGCGCAACGCAGTGAACAGCTCCATCGTCGCCACCTACGATCTCGACATTCCCAAGCCGGAGGAGCCGCCGCCCGAGCCGCCCAAGCCGGACGAGCCACCTCCGCCGGAGCCGGTGAAGGAAGCGCCGCCGCCGACCGCCAAGGCGGACAAGGCGGCGCCCCCGGCAGCCCCTCCACAGGCCCAGGCCGCGGCGGTGATGACCGCGGCACCCGATCCCAACGATCCGGTCGACCTGACCGGCGGCTTCGTCAACGGCACCGGCACGACCTACGCGGGGGGCGTGACGAGCGCCAAGGGGACTGGCGGCCCGACCTACAACACCCACGCGACGGTCAACGGCACCCCGGGCGCCACCGGCACCGCGCCCGGCCCGGCGGTCGACCACTCGCGCCCCCTCACCCGCACCGACGAGACCGAGTGCCGCAACTTCCCGCCGGAGAGCGACCGCGACACCGCCGTCGTCAGCGTGAAGGTCTCGGTGAACGCCGACGGCACGCTGGCCAGCGCGCAGGTGGTCCAGGATCCCGGGCAAGGCTTCGCCCGCGAGGCGCGCGTCTGCGTGGCCAAGTTCCGCTTCCTCCCTCAGCTCGACCGTGACGGCCATCCGCTCGCCGCGACCAAGGTGTACAACGTACACTTCGAGCGCTGAGCGGCGGAGCGAGACGCGATGAACGACGGCGGAGACGGGAAAGGCAACAGCGGCGATCTGCGGACGGACCTGGCGGCGCTGGCCGCGCAGGTGTCGGCCTACGTGGAGTGGCAGCTCGACACCGGAGCGCTCGGCGCCCCCCGCGTCCCCTTCAAGCTCGCGCAAGCGACTGCGCCGATCGCGGCCCCCGTCGCGGCACCGATCGCGGCCCCGATCGCAGCACCGGCGGCGGCGCCCGAAGCGCCTCCGCCCCCTCCCGCTGCTCCCGCGGACGTCCCGGTGGACCCGTT
>JAMFST010001150.1 GCA_026225435.1 Labilithrix luteola | reverse complement strand
TCTTCGTCAACCACGCGTCGCAGGTCGTGGAGGTCCATCGACGCAACGAGGCGGGGCGCTTCGAGCTGTACGTCTTCGAAGCCAATGAAGTCGTCGAGCTGACCTCGGTGAACGCTCGCATCCCGGTGGCGAAGATCTACGAAGATCGGACCGCCGCGTAGCGCACGGGTGCCTTCTTTGCCTGATCAGCGCGAGCAGACCGCCAGGACCTGCGTCATGTCCGTCTCGCCCGCGAGGCACTTGGCGATGCCGTCCTGGGCGAGCGTCGTCATTCCTCCGCGCATGGCGGCCTGGCGGACCACATCGACCGGGTCCTTGCGAGCGACGGCGCGGCGCACCTCGTCGCTGACGACGAGCAGCTCGTGCAGCGGCAGGCGCCCCTTGTAGCCGCTCTGCTTGCAGGCGCTGCAGCCCTTGGCGCGGTGCAGGCGGAAGCCCGGGCCGTGGGGGCCGAACCGGGCGACGAAGGCCTCCTTGCCGTACAGCTCGGCCAGCTCCTGGTACTCGGTGGATGTCCCGATGTACGACTCGCGGCACTCCTTGCAGAGTGCACGCGTGAGGCGCTGGGCGAGGACGCCGAGGAGCGCGTCGGAGAAGCTGAACGGATCGAGCCCCATGTCGAGCAGGCGGGTGATCGTCTCCGGCGCGCTGTTGGTGTGCAGCGTGGAGAGGACCAGGTGACCGGTGAGCGAGGCCTCCACGGCGGTGCCGGCGGTCTCGAGGTCGCGCATCTCGCCGACCATGATGACGTCGGGATCGGCGCGGAGGAAGGCGCGCATCGCCTGGGCGAAGGTGAAGCCGATCTTGGCGTGCACCTGCACCTGGCGCAGGCCCGGCTGCGTGATCTCCACCGGGTCCTCGGCGGTCCAGATCTTCATGTCCTCGGTGTTGATCGAGGAGAGCACCGAGTGCAGCGTGGTGGTCTTGCCGGAGCCGGTGGGTCCGACGCACAGGACCAGGCCGTACGGCTTGGCCGCGAGCTTGCGCAGCTCGACGAGGTTGCGCGCCGACATGTTCATGCGCTCGAGCGGCAGCGGCTTGGACGAGGCGAGCAGACGGGCGACGACATCCTCGTTGCCGTTCACCGTCGGCAGCGTCGCGATGCGCAGCTCGAGGATGCCGCCGTCGGGGAGGCGATGGCGGATCTTCCCGTCCTGCGGCTTGCGGCGCTCGGAGATGTCGAGCTTCGCCAGGATCTTCACGCGGGCGACGACGGCGCTGCGGAACGAGGCGGGGATCTTGGCGTACACCGCGCAGTCGCCGTCCACGCGGAGGCGAATGACCGTGGGGCCGTCGCCGCCGTTGGGCTCGATGTGGATATCGGAGGCGCCGCGGGCATGCGCGTCCTCGATGATGCGGTTGACCAGCGCGATGATGCCGGTCGATTCGGCGGCCGGCGCGCCGTCCTCGTCCTCGCTCGGCGTCAGCGCGACCAGCTTCTTCTCGCTGACCTCGAGGTCGTGGAGGATCGAGCCGACGTCGTGCACGAGGCCGGCGGCCGCCGCCTTGGCCGAGGCGGCGAGCATCTCGCTCTTGATGCGCGCCAGCTGCGACGGCGCGACGAGCACCTCGAGGACGCGCTTCTTCGAGTGGAAGCGGACGAGATCGACGGCGTCGACGACCATCGGATCGGGCAGGGCGACCGTCACCGTGGCCGCGTCGAAGTCGAGCGGGAGGATCGGGTGCTTCTCCAGGATCTCGCGCGGCACCTGGTCGAGCGCGGCCGGGTTGATGTGGCAGGTGTCGAGGTCGACGAACGGCAGGTAGAACTTGCGCGCCAGGGTGGCGGTCATGTCCACCTCGCGCACCACGCCGAGCTCCACCAGCATCTCGCCGAGCTTCTTGCCGCCGCGCTTCTTCTGCTCGGCGAGCGCCACCTCGACGTCCTTCTCGGTGGCCAGCCCCGCCTCCACGAGCACCTCGCCGATGCGCATCTTGCGGCGGTTCTGCAGCAGCGCGGCCTCCTCGACCGCCTGCGGCTCCACCTTGCGCTGCTCGACGAGGATCTGCCCGATGGTCTGCTTGCGCGCGGCGACCTGCGCCGCGAGACCGCGCGAGAGGCTGGCCGGATCGGTGTGACCGCTCCGCACGAGCATCTCGCCGATGGGGGTCGCGTCCTCGCGGCGGACGACGCCGTGACCGTAGAAGTAGAGCTCCTTGTAGAGCGTCTTGCCGACGGGCGTGGCCCGGAAACCGAAGGAGGTGGGATCCTGGCCGGTCTCGACGTCGACGGTGAAGGTGCGACCACCCGACACATGGAGCTTGAGCCGCTGCGAGCCCGCGGGCGGCGGCTGCGACTCGGGACGCGTCGTCTGCGGCAGCCCCTGGCCATGCGTTCCGACCCAGGCGATGCGCTCGACGGCGACGAGGATCACCTCACCTTTGCCCACGTCGAGGGCCACGTCCTGATCGCGCGGGTTCCACTTGGTCACCCGCGCAGGCTGGATCCGCCCGTCGACGAGACCGAAGGTCAGGTGGCGCGGAGTCGCGCTCTGGAGGGTGATCGCGGGAGGGCGGCCGGCGGACTGCGTGGAGGACACCCTTATGGGTACGGTCGCTAGTTGAGAAAGATGAGCCGGTGCCTCCGATTCAGGGAATCGCAGCGAGCCCGAGCAGGCGCCCCTCGCGGCTCGGCACGAAGCCGCTCGCACGCGGTGACACCAGCGCCACCTGATCTTCGTGCCACAACGGCACGATCCACAGCCGATCGAAGAGGCGCGCGTCGAGCTGCGCGTAGATGGGCTGGCGGGCGGCCAGATCGGCCTGGCGATCCCCCTCGTCGAGCAGCCGATCGATCTCCGCGTCGCGCACGCGGCCGCGGTTGGCGCCGTTGGGCGGGATGCTGGCCGAGGCGAGGAAGACGCGCAGCACGTTGGGCTCGGCGAGCTCGGGGATCTGCAGCGCGCCCAGCTGGAAGTCGCCGGCGGTGAGCCGCGCCAGCAAGGTACCGAGCTCGAGAGGGACGACGGTGACGTGCAGCCCGATCTCCTCGAGCTCCTGCGCCATGGCGGTGGCGAGCGAGCGGCGCAGGCGATCGGTGGAGGTGAGCAGATCGAGCGAGAGACCGCCGGCGAGCCCGGCCTCGGCCAGGAGCGCGCGCGCTCGCGGGACGTCGCGGGTGAAGGCGCCCGGCTCGGTGCTGCCGTGCGCCCAGTGCCCCGGCGGGAACAGGCTGCCGGCGACGGTCGCGTGATCGCCGAGGAGCGTCTGCGCGAGGAGCTGGCGATCGATCCCGAGCGCGATCGCCTGGCGCACGCGCACGTCGGCGAGCGGCCCCTCGTCGCTGCGGGTGAGCAGGTAGGTGAGGTTGGCTCCGGCGCGGGCGACGATGTGGACCGGAGCGTGATCGAAGGCCGGCAGCAGCGTGGGGCTCACCGTGTTCACCGCCACGTCGGCGGCGCCGCTCTCGAGCCGCAGCGCGCGCGCGTTCTCGTCGTGCACGGTGCGCACCTCGACGGCGTGGTGCGCGTCCATCGCGCCGCCGGTGGTCGGCTCGAGGTGAAGATCGCCGGTGGTGCGCCGGGTGAGGCGATACGGGCCGAGGCCGTCGAGATCGTCGCCGGCTGACGCCGGACGCGCCGCCTGGTCGCGCCGCAGGATCGGCAGCTCGAGATCGCTCAGCAAGGTCGCGTGCGGGCGCGAAAGGTGCACGATGACCGCCAGCGGTCCGTCGGTCTCCACCCGGGCGATCGGCTCGACGATGCGCGCGTGCCGCGAGGCGACCTGGGGCGAGGCGAACGCGGCGAGCGTCGCGGCCACGTCCGCCGACTCGAAGGGCGCCCCTTCGTGGAAGTGGAGCCCCGGTCGCAGCGTTACCCGCAAGGTGAGCGGATCGTCCCAGCGCCACGACTCGGCGAGGTACGGCACCGGCGCCGAGGTCTCCGGGTCGAGGCGCGTCAGCCCCGCGTGGAGCAGGCGGCTCACGCGCAAGCCGACCGCCTCGGTGGCGAAGCGCGGGTCGAGCGTCTCCGGCTCGGTGATGACGAGCAGCTCGAGAGGGCGCGAGGGATCGCTCGTCGTCGTCGCCGGTCGCGCGCACGACGCGAGCGACAGTGCAAGCGGGACGAGCGCGAGCAAGAGCGGCAGGAGCCGGGAGAACCGGCTCGCTTCTCGCGCCCGGGCGGACGGGGTAAGCCCGCTCCCGTGATTCGCCGCCGCTCCGTCCTCGCGCCCGTGCTCGTCGCGGCGTTCGTCTCCACGCTGGCGCTCGCGCCCCGGACCAGCATCGCCGATCCCCCCGCGAGCGCACCGCCGGCTCCGGCTGCGCCGGCCGCTCCCGCTGGGGGAACCCCGGTCGCCGCCGATCCGCAGGTCGATCCCGCCTCGCCGCTCGCCGAGGCGGTCCGCCGGCTGGTCAACACGCCGTCGCTCTCCGGCGGGCAGATCTCCGTCGCCGTGATGGACGTCGCTTCGGGTCGGTACCTGGCCGCGCACGGCGCTCACGCTCTCATGAATCCGGCCTCGAACGCCAAGCTGTACACCGCGGCGGTGGCCCTGGCGACGCTGCGGGGCGATCACCGCTTCGTGACCAGCCTGAACGGCGTCGCCAAGGAAGGGGCCGTCACCGGGCCGCTGATCCTCCGCGGCTTCGGCGACCCCTCGCTCACTCGCGACGATCTCGCCGGCCTGGTCGCCGAGCTGAAGGCGCGCGGGATCCGCCGCGTCGAGGGGGACCTGGTGGTCGACCAGCGCTTCTTCGACGGCGAGACCACCCCGCCGGCCTTCGAGCAGCAGCCGAACGAGTGGGCGCCGTTCCGCGCGCCGGTCGCCGCGGTCTCGGTCGACGAGAACACCGTGACGCTGTCCATCCGCCCCGGCGTCTCCGGCAACGTCGCCTCGGCCAGCTTCGACCCGCCCGGCTTCGTCGACATCGACGGCGCCGTCCGCACCGACAGCGGTGGTGGCGATCACGTCATCCTCGATCTCTCACCCGGCGACCACCGCCTCAACGCCAAGCTGTCCGGCACCATCGGCGAGGACGCGCACCTGGTTCGCTACACGCGCCGGGTCGAGGATCCGACCTTGCTCGCCGGCTACGTGGTGAAGCAGCTGCTCACCGAGGCGGGCATCTCCTTCAAGGGGGCGGTCACCAGCGACGCTGCGTCGGCACCCTCCAGCCACGTCGTGGTGCTCGCGCAGCACGAGTCGGCGCCGCTCTCGACGCTGCTCTACGAGCTGGGAAAGAAGAGCGACAACTTCTACGCCGAGATGGTCCTCAAGTCGCTCGGCGGCGAGGCGCAGAAGCGGCCGGCCAGGAGCGCCGACGGGGCCGCACTGGTGATGCGCTGGCTCGAACGCAACGGCGCGAGCGATCCCGGGATGGTCATCAAGAACGGCTCGGGGCTCTTCGACTCCAACCGGGTCACCACCGCCAGCGTGGTGTCGCTCCTGCGCAGCGCCTGGCGCGATCCGGCCATCCAGCCGGAGTTCGTCGCGCAGCTCGCCATCGGCGGCGTCGACGGCACCTTGCACGGGCGCTTCGCCTCGCACCGGCAGGCCAAGGACATCCGCGCCAAGACCGGCACCCTCGAGGACACCGCCGCGCTCAGCGGGTACGTGCTCACCGGCGACAGCGGCAGCCCGGTCGCCTTCTCCATCCTGGTGAACCACATCCCCGGAAAAGTGAGCGGCGCGCGCGCGGCGATCGATTCCTTCGTGGAAGCGGTGAGCGCCGCACGCCGCCACTGAGCTATCGTCGGAGGTCATGAGCCGTCAGCGGGAGCAAGAAGCGTCGCCACGTGGCGGCGCGGCGGCGCACCGAACATGCGCGCGTACTCGCGGCTGAACTGCGAGGCGCTCTCGTAGCCGACCTCGAAGGCGGCCGTCTCCACGTTGGCCGCGTCGGCGAGCATGAGGCGCCGCGCCTGCATCAGCCGCAGCTGCTTCTGGTACTGGAGCGGCGTCATCGAGGTCAGCGCCTTGAACTGGCGGTGGAACGCCGAGGTGCTCAGGTGCGCCTTCTTCGCCAGCTCCTCGATGCGCAGCGGCTCGGTGAAGCGATCGCGCAGCGCGTGGATCGCGGCGACGACTCCGTGCGCGTGGTGATTCGCCAGCACGATCCGCGCGACCTCGGCGCCGTGCGGCCCGGCGAGGAGCCAGTAACAGAGCTCGCGCATGATGGCCGGGTAGAGGATGGGAATCGCGCGCGGCGTCTCCGTGAGCCGCACCATCCGCAGCACGCAGTCGGCCAGCGGCCCGGAGACGTCGATGACGAAGGCGCCGCGGGTCGTGTCGGTGCCGCTGCCGCTCGACCGCGGCGGCGTATCGAGCGCCCCGAGCACGTCGCTCATCACCGCCAGATCGAGCTCGAGGATCAGGCCGAGCATCGGCTCCTCCGGCGTCGCCTCGACGACGCGCCCGAGCGCGGGCATGTCCAGCCCGACGAGGAGCGCCTGCCCCGCGCGATACTCGAGCCGTCGCTCGCCGAAGGTGGCGTGCTTCGCCCCCTGCAGAACCACGCAGAGCGCGGGTCGCATCAACCTGTGCGTCGGCGCGTTCGGCCTCTCCGAGCGCAGCACGACGACCCCGTTCATCGCCGTCAGGTACGGGTTGGGGCCCGGGTGCGTGGCGGTGTAACGGGCGACGGCGTCGAGGAGCGGATCCGGCATGGTGGGGGCGCACCGAGCAGGATCAGGCAGGAACGGGTCGGGTTCCGGCATTCCGCAGGCGCGCCCCTGACCGTAGCTTGCAGGCTCCCCTCACGCCAAGGAGCCCCATGTCGAACGAAAGCTCAGCCACTTCCTCGAAGCCGATCGCCCTCATCACCGGCGGCAGCCGCGGCATCGGTCGCAACACCGTGCTCGCGCTCGCGCGCCGCGGAGTCGACTCCATCTTCACCTACCGCGCGGATCAGGCAGCCGCCGAGAAGGTCACGGGGCTCGCCCGCGAAGCCGGCGCCGGCGCCGTCGCTCTCCAGCTCGACACCGGCAAGAGCGCCACCTTCGACGCCTTCGTCCCCGCGGTGCACCAGGCGCTCGAGACGCTCGGCGCCGACCGCATCGACTACCTGGTCAACAACGCCGGCACCTCGCACCACGCACCGCTGACCGAGGTGACCGAGCAGGACC